>JAKALW010000088.1 GCA_021823945.1 Microcaldota archaeon | reverse complement strand
TTCCAAAATATCTCCAAGGACGCTTGCCCTGGCGCTTAGCAAGACAAAAGCGAAAAAGCTCCTTGTGTCCCCGACAGTGGAAAGGAGCCTCAACCAAAGCGTGAAATCTGCCCTGAAAAAAGTAGGGGTTGCTTTGGTGCTTGAGAAAAACACGCCCGGCAGGCTCAAATCCCACTCAATACATTCAAGGTTTAGGAAAGCGCGCAGGCTGGTGTCGCATGGAACCGACGTTGCAAAGGCGTGCGAAAAAACCGGCATTTCCCGTAGAACGTACTATTACGTGCTGAAATCCTCAGGCGCGCAATTCGATTAAATCCCAAGCATACTCGCCGCAGCCTCGCGTGGGCCGTCAAAAGAAGCCGCATAATCGTAAAATGCGCCAGAAGCCTCTGCCTTTTCCCATGCCTGGCTCAATGCGAATTCCAGTGTCCTTTTGTCCATGAACCTCGTGTCGAGGATTTCGCAAAGCCCCAATTTCTGCATTTTCTTCAGGTTCAGGACGCGCTCAGAATATGAATTCATAGGCACGCCGACAACCGCCTTCCTTGAGATTATTGCTTCCATGAGGGTGCTGTGCCCGCCGTGGGCAAGTATGGTGCCGCAATCGCCGAACATCTCGTCAAAATCGGGCGCGTATTTCAGGCTCTTGAATTTGCCCTTGGCCACTGTCCGGATTGGGACTCCGGCCCTGTCAAGCGCGGTAAGCACGCCTCCGTCGGAATCCCCGCCCATGGTGGCGCAGGCGTGCGAATAATCTCCCTGCGGGTATTTCCTTGCTATCGGGCCTGTGAATGAGAACTTCTTCTCCTTGCCAAAGAACTTGATGTTGTCAAGGCAAATTGAGTATGGTGCCGGGAGGTCGGGGACTATGATTTTGTCCGCGCTGTCGACTACGAAGCTCCCGAGGTAATCAGCGGATTTCTTGAGCATGCCCTGGGACGGAAATGAGGAAAAGTCTGTCTGGTTGGCCATGTAAATGATTTTCTTGTGCCCGGAAAGTTTAGCCGCCAATAGCCCAGACACGCTCGAATCTGAAATCACAATGTCCGGCTTGTCGCGCCTCATCTTTGCCATGATTTTTGAAATCACGGGATAATTTACTTTGATGATATAGTCTATGGTCGTGTTCTCGATTTTGAGCGCGCCGTCGTTTATCTTCAATGAGAAGTCTATCTTGAGGTTTTCAGCCTTTATGCCTGCCTTCACTGCCTTGTCATAAGCGGAGCCGAAAGTGAGCACGCAGTAATCGTCATGCTTTGCAATCTCCTTTGCTAAAGGTATGCACCGAGAGATATGCCCCAGGCCAATGCCTTCGGCTATGATGGTAATCATGTTCCCGCTTGATTAATTCCCGCATGCCTTTTAAATATGTTTGTGGAAATAGATGATGCTTTTTGCCTCGATAGCTCAGTTTGGTAGAGCGACTGACTGTTAAGCGCACTCAAATACCCTCTTAACAGGGGTATCGCGTGCGCGCGTCAATCAGTAGGTCGAAGGTTCAAATCCTTCTCGGGGCGTTGACATTTTGCCACAGCAAAATGGCAAATTGTGACGCCACAGCGTCACATATCCGCAAAAAGCCAAAGCTTTTTGCGTATCAATTTACTACGCCTAAGGGACGTTCGCGCCCCTTCTTGACGCTGCGGCGTCAAGTCTCGTCAACACTTGCGTGTTGCCGATCTCGGGGCGTTTATTTTTTGACAGCGCCGGAGTTTTTCTCTTCCTTCTTCTCCCAGTCCCTCGCATCTTTTTTGTCCCTGTTCCAGCGGATTATTTCCACCAGGGCCATTTTGCCAATGCCCTCTTTCAGGTTGAACTTTCTTGGCTTGCCCCTGATTTTCGAAATAATTTGGGATATGACTGGTATCCTGTTTCCAAACGGCTTTTTCGTAATCTTGTAAATGTCCGGGTCCAGCCCTTCCTTGCAAGTGGGGCACACGCGGATTGTCCCGAAATAATACATTATGCCAGATTCCCTGCCGCAAATCTCGCATGGGAAATCCCTGATTTCCTGTGACGCGGGGCCTTTTCCTCCATCTTTCCCGCCTGAACTTGCAGCGCCAACATTGCTTTCCCCATTGCCAGCCCCTTCGTTCCCTGCCTCTTTCCTGCCCCTGGCGTCCTCCGCGTCCTTTTCCTCGTGCCTGATGTCCATGATGCAGTAACTGCAGTAGAGCCTGCTTTTGTACATCTGCATTTCAGTCCTCGGGATGTACACGCCGCAGCGCGCGCAAGGCGAGTCCTGGGAATAAGCGCCTGTTGACTCGCAATTCCTGCAAAGTGCAATGCCGCCTGAATAGACAATGTCCGTGTCCTGGACATTGCTTCCGCAAACTGAGCATGAAGGCATGTTTTACCTTTGCCGGCAGGTGCGTATAAAACCATACGCCTTTTAATTACTACTGAATATGTAATATATTAAGGAAATGCATTAAAGGCGGGTAAAACATCATAACTAGATGATACTCCGGCATTCCTTTGAAACGGTGACATTATGAAAAAACTACTCGCAGTGCTACTAATAGTCGTTGGCATTATTTTCCTGCTCGGCTGCACGAGCCAGCAGGCTCCACCCTCAGCGGGCTTGGGCAACAGCACCATCAGTGCCCCGCCAGCGGGCGCTGGCACAGTGCCTCCGGGGCCGCCTTCAGGCACGGGGAATGGCAATGGCCAGCAAACCGGCACCCAGTCGACAATCAACAATACTAACAATTCGCTCGCGGACAACAAGACAGGCTATGAGAAAAACCAGACAATAATTTCCCTGCTCATCGCGGACGGCACGTACACCAACGACGTCCAGTACCAAAACCCCAGGGGCATGAACGACGTTATCATGAGCGTCACGGTGAAAAACGACACAATCACCACCGCATCCGTGACCGACGGCTCCGGGGGCATGATGGACATGATGACTGCAAGGTATGTGAGCAATTTCAATGCGGCCCTGCCCGGCTTGGTGGTTGGAAAGAAGATAAACGAGCTTTCCATACCGCGAAATGTCGCAGGAAGCTCGCTTACAACTGCAGCGTTTGCGCAGTACGTGGACTGGCTTGTCAAGAACCCGCCTGCGCAGGGATAAAGCATGGAAAATGCCCGCCAAGGCATAGGGAGGCCGACTGGCACTGGGAATGCTGCCGCAGAGCCTGGCATTGCCGCAATGGAGAAACAGGTTCTCGGGACTAAAGTCGAGATAAAGCTCCCAATTCGGCATTCCCCATTTTTTCCTCTTTGTTTTTCAGAACTTGAGCGCATTGAGAAGGCATACTCGCGCTTCCTGCCAGGCTCGGAATTGACAAGGCTTAATGGGCGCCTTGGCATTTGGCAGGATGCAAGCCAGGAATTGCTGGCGCTCGTTGAAATGGCAGGGGAGTTCAAGACGAAAACAGATGGGAATTTCGACATAACCCTCAAATCCCGCCTTGACGATTTGGGATATGACTCCCAATACTCTTTCGAGCGGAAAAAGCCGGGCATGGACATTTTAGGCGCGTTCAGGCGTTTCCTTCCTGCCATAAAAACAGACCAGGCGAATGGAAAAATACTCCTGAACAGGCAGATAGAGTTCGGCGGGCTTGGCAAGGGGTACGCGCTTGACTGCGTTGCAAGGCTCCTTGAAAAAAATTGTGTTGAGCACTATTACATAAACGCAGGCGGAGACATATATGCGCGCAAGGGGAAAAGCGGGGCGGAAAAACCCTGGGAAATCCTGCTTGAGCACCCCGACGACCCGGAACGCGCAATCGGGAAAATAAGCCTTGATGGCAAGTCAATTGCAGGCTCAGCTCCCAATAGGCGCAAATGGGGCGATTCCCACCACCTGCTAAACGCCAGGACAGGCATGCCGGCACGGGGCGTGAAATGCATATTCATAATAGCAAAGACCGGAATCGAGGCGGACGCGTACGCCACTGCGCTTTTCACTGCTGGGTTCGAGCAAGGCATTGGGCTCTCGAAAAAACTCCCAGTGGAAATCCTTGTTGTTTCAAGCCAGGACAAGATGTACCAAAGCCCCGGATTTGGCGCAGAGCTTTTCGGATAAACATGCATGCCGCGCCCCGGGTTTTCCCAGCCTTAAACCAGTTTTCCTCATCGCCTGTAACAAAACAGCGCTATTTTCAGCATAAAAACCGTATTTTTATGCCAATTATCAAGAAAAAACGCTGGCAATGATTAACTCTTTAGCCGCCGGAATAACATCACAAGGAGGTGAAGGCATGACAGGCAAAGGTTGGAACGGCGCAGGCACCAAGGGCAAGATGGACGACGAGGTGGACAGCGTCATCGCACGGATGAGGAAAAGGAATCTTCTTTTTTCCGATAGGAGCCTTCACGTACAGCAGGGCGAGGATTCTTACTTCTGATGCATAGGGGAGATGCCCAAAGCATCGGAAAGCCGGCAAGAGCGCCGGCTTTTTTTTAATGTTCCAGGCTAATCGCCAAATTGCGCATTTTCGCCGGCGCAGCGCGCGCTTATTTTATCTTTTTGCCCTGGCGCAATTTCACACCATTTCCCAAGCCTGCCGCCTTTTTTATAAAACCCTCCACCCCGCCCAAGATTATAAAGCCCCCCGTGCAAATACGGGCTATCATGATTAGGTTAAGCCCGGGGAAAACGAATCATGGCTTTGCGTGCCTTCGGGCAACAGGTGATAGTTATGAAAAAAATCCAGATGATTGCGGCTCTCATAGTCATTTTGTCATTTGCCATGGCGGCAATGGCATATCTCGCATTGCCGGAAATTGTGGCATCCCACTGGGGCGTTTCAGGCAGGCCAAATGGCTATTCCCCAAAACTCTTCGCAGTGGCAATATTCCCCGCGCTATCGGTGCTTATCCTGGCGATGTATTACATCCTGCCCAAAATCGACCCGAAAATGAAGGCATATGAGGGATTCGAAAAAGAGTATGGGCAACTGTTCATAGCCATCCTCGCATTCCTGCAGTACATATTCGCCCTGACAATCCTCTTCAACGCGGGCGTCAGGCTCAACATAATCCAGTGGCTTGCGCCGGCATTCGCGCTCCTGTTTTATTTCACAGGCAAGACCATGGTTGCGTCCAAGCAGAATTATTTCGTAGGATTCCGGACTCCATGGACGCTTGCAAGCGCCACTGTCTGGGAAAAGACAAACAGGCTTGCTGGAAGCATGCTCATGACGGCCGCAGTCATTGCCCTCATTGGCATAATCCTGCCAGAGATTGGCCTTTTCGGGGCAATTGGCATCGCAATTGCCGCTGCAATTGTGGGGTTTGTCTATTCCTACGTGGAATACCGGGCGGAGGCCAAACTGGCTTCGAAGCACTCCGGCAAAAAAGCAAAGGCCGGCAGGAAAAAATGAGGCATAGGCAAAAACAAGACAATGCAAACCTGGTGGTAACATGTTTGGAGTGATAAAAGCAATAGGCCTTGGCATAACGGCGGCAATCGCGGGCGTGATACTTGCCATAATCGGCATTATAGCAATATTCTTTTTCGCAATAATCGGCGCAGCCATGGGAGCCATCACGGGCTGGATTGTTGGCATGGTCCCAATCCTCGGCCCGCTTGTGAAGGAAGGCTTTGCCACTTTCGGGTTCGCGAATGCCAATCTAGTTGCAGTGGGCGCGGCGCTT
>JAKALW010000087.1 GCA_021823945.1 Microcaldota archaeon | reverse complement strand
CACGCGCACGAGCAAATCTTCAGACAGTCCTAGGATTCCCGATGCGAGCACTGTCGGATTTCTCAGACGAACGCCGCAAATGTTCACCGATAAATCTGGTTCGTTCATTAGTACTCCCTTGTTCGTAGTGCGCGAGTCATCGCGCTATCCCGCACAATAAATTGCGCACTACGAACCTAGGAACGTCATCACGTCGTCGTATTCCTCAGGATGCTCCTGGAAATAATAAATCAGGGCCTGGGCAGTCGAAATCTCGATTTGCCTGTATCCCTGCAACCCTATTGGTTCAGGGACGGCAAGGCCCATGCCCAAAGACACTGGCAGGCGTTGCGCCTGCGCCTGCTGCCCGTATAGCGAGCGTTCTATGTTCCCGTTGGCAAGCGCCGCGAACTGGGACAGCGTGTCCCTGCTTGAAACGCTTTCCGAGCACGCCTCGTTCAAGGCATTGGCGGCGAAATCCCGCGCCGCCTGGGAATTCGCGGATTTCACGCCTTCGCCAAGCGGGCCGAGAAGGCCGGATTTGGCAGCATGGGCGTACGAGTCCCGCGCGCCGTCATAGACTGACTTGAAGACTTCCCTGGCTCCGGCAACGGCTATCACGCCTTCGGCCCTTTTCTCCCAGGGCCCCTCCCCGCGCTTGGAGCCTGTCCCGTGCACGCCCAGTATGTCTTCCCACAGCGCGGACGAATAAGACAGGCCCTGCCGTTCGGCGTCCTTTATGCGCTGGCTATTCATCATGAGGAGTTCCTGCACCTGTGCATCCCGCACGCCGGGCTCGAGGGCGGAAAGGGCGTTCATGCCTGGCGGCGCCAAAAGCCCTATGCCGGCAAGCATGGACATGGATGACAACGGCTCGCGGGCGCCCTGCCTGAAAACGTCCGCGGGACTGGAAAATGCCGGGTTATCCTGGATTTTTTGCGCGCCTTGCATGTTCAAGCGATTTGCCGTGCAATATTTTAATACCATTGAGGCAAATAAGCATCTGATAAAATGAAACTCGTAATTTTCGCGCTTCTTGCGGCACTCCTTGCCTGCCCCGCGTTTGCGGCGCCCTTGACATTCAATGCCAAAAACATAAACATCGACATTGATTCCATTACAAGGCAGATTGAAAGCCTCTTGATGGAGCAATACGGCAATTTCTCGAACACCACCGTAACGATTACCGGCATGAACACCAGCATCAGCGTCCAGCCGGGAAGCATACTCAACGGCACAATGCCAACCCCCCAGATAGGCGCGGCCGGGCAAAACCAGACAGGCAACCAGACCCAGCAGGGCGCGGCGGTTCCCCAGACTGGCGTGCTTTGGGGCCAGGACATAAAAAAACAGGTAATCAACGTCGCCCTGATTGCCGGGTTGCTGTGCTACATTTTCGCCGCGGGCAGGATAGCAGACTATCTGCTGTCAAGCGGCAAGCGCATCACCAAAAAAGAGGCGGTTTTCGTACCCTTCGCATACCTTGCCACAAGCGCAATATTCGTTATTATTTACCTCACTTCGGGATTTTTCGCCCCGCCGCAGGCCACCATAGTGACGCTCGGCTTTTTCCTCGTGGTCGTGCCCGCGTTAATAACGCTTGCGGCCGGCACTGCGGTGATTTACTGGTTTTTCAGGGACAGGATTGGCGCGTCCGAATGCTTCTCGCTTTCGCTAAGGATAATTTTCGCGCCCATATTCGACGGAATCAAGGGATACTGGACAGCGCTTGGCGCCGCAGTGATAATTGCGATAGTCTCGACATTGGCGTTCTTCTCAAGCGGGGGCAACATGGCGCTTGCGACCACGGATTTCCTGTTCCTGTCAATAACAGTCTCCCTCTATTTCGTTTACAAGGCCGCGGTGGCGCAGTCGAACGAGGAAAGGGCAAGCAGCCTCACGACGCTTCTCTTCATACTCTCGCCAAGCATTATCAGGATATTCGCAAGGGACATTGCCTGCGCCGTCATAGGCGCAATCCCAGTCAGGCTTTTCTCGTCCTGCCCGCTTGCCGCGTCAGACCAGCAGACAAGCCTCGCGCTTTCGCTCGCCGCGACCTTCATTGTCCTGCTTCCGCTCATTCCGATAGCATATGCCGCGCTTGTAAACGCCCTTCGCGCCACCACGGTATTCAAGCTGCTTGCCGCTAAGGATCCGCAAGCCAGCGTGGAAAAAGGCGCGGACGGCGCGTGAGCCCGCCGTCTCCCGCCAGGGGCAAACGCTGGCCGCATAACTTGCGCCCATGCCATGTTCCCGGGAACCCTTAGCCCCTGCCGCCCGGACCGATATGTTTATATGACACATAAATATAATATCATATAAACATCACATCCTTTTGGATTTGGCGGTGAGCTTCATGGGAAAAATAAGGGCTGCGGTAGTGGGAGTTGGGAAATGCTTTTCAGGTCTCGTCCAGGGAATCGAGTATTACAGGCGCAACCCCGGCGCTAAAGTCACAGGAGTTATGCATCCGGAGCTTGCCGGCTATTCCATTTTCGACATTGATTTCGCGGCGGCTTTCGACGTGGACTCGAAAAAGGTCGGGAAGAGGCTCTCGGAAGCGATATACAGCAAGCCAAACAAGGTAAAGTGGGTGGATAAAGTCGGGGGGCTCGATTCCACAACTGTAATGCAGGCCCCCAGGCTTGATGGCGTTGGCATATATGTCGAGAAACAGGTGGACCCTGTGCCCGACAAGCCGCTTGAGGAGCTGAAAGCCGCGATAGCAAAGGAATTGAAAGACAAGAAAGTTGAGATACTCGCGTCATACCTGCCCGTGGGCTCCGACAAGGCCACGCAGTTCTGGGCGCAGATGTGCCTTGACCTAAAAATCGCGTTTGTCAATTGCATGCCAAGCTTCATAGCCTCCGACCCGAAATGGGCCAAAAAATTCGAGGCGGCCGGAATCCCGGTAATCGGAGACGACATTAAGGGCCAGGTGGGCGCGACCATAGTCCACCGCACGCTTGCAAGGCTTTGCGACGAACGCGGCACGAAAATCAAAAAAACATACCAGATAAACGTGGGGGGTAACACGGATTTCCTTTCAATGAAGGAGCAGGATAGGCTCCATTCCAAGAAGATTTCAAAGACCGAGTCTGTCCAAAGCCAGCTGACTGAGAGGCTTACAGATGAAAACATCTACGTCGGGCCGTCCGACTTCATACCCTTCCTCGGGAACACGAAACTGATGTTCATGAGGATTGAGGGCGAGATGTGGGCGGGCATACCTTTCAACATGGAAGTAAGGCTCGAAGTTGACGACAAGGCCAACTCGGCAGGGATAGTGATTGACGCAATCAGGCTTGCAAAAATCGCCCTTGACAGGAAACAGGGCGGCCCCATAATCGCGGCGTCGGCATACCTCATGAAGCACCCGCTCAAGCAGTTCTCGGACCCACAGGCGCGCGCGATGCTTGAGGATTTCGTTGCCGGGAAGGCACAAAAATAACAAATTAATCATGTCAGCCCGGATATGGAAAAATAGCAGATGACAGGGCAAGCAGCCCGGATAAGCAGGGGAATTTACAGGAGAATTGACATGGGGATGAAAAACACAGGCGCGCTCAAAAGCCTCCAGGCGCGGATAGGAAACGCGCTCGCGTTCCTTCCTGTCACGCCAAACCAGGCGACTTTAGCGTCTGTGGCAGTAGCAGTGGTTGCAGCCTATGCCGCGCATGAAGGCAATTTCATTGCATCCGGCCTGTTTTTCCTCGCAGCCGGCGCGCTTGACGCGCTTGACGGCGCACTGGCGCGCGCGAAACGGCTTGTTAGCGCCAAAGGCGCGTACATAGACGGCATTTCCGACAGGGTTGTCGAATTCCTGCTCGTGTGCTCGCTCTTCTTTGCCAATCTGCCAGGCCTCTTGGGAATGCCAGCCTGGTTTTGGCTCACATGCGCGCTTTTCTTCGGTTCCGTGATGACTTCATTTGCCACGGCATACGCGGTGCACAGGAAATGCGCTGACTGGAAAAAGACGGAAGAGGAGCCAGGCATATTGCCAAGGACCGAGAGGGTGCTGCTCCTTTGCGCAGCGCTTTTTGCAGCCGCTGTCAGCCCGCCGGCGGCAATTGCCATAGCTGCCCTTGCTGCAGCCCTTGGGTTCGCGACTTTCACGCAGAGATTCCTCTACTATGCAAATGATTAGGCGCAAGTTGCTGCATGAGAAGCAAGCTTGGCTTTTTCATCCGCTCAAGCAGGATTATTTGAAAAAATCAAGACGTGGAGTTGTTCGCATTCCTGAGCGCGCTTTTGCCTTTGCTAGTCAGCTTGTAATAAACGAATTTCTTGCCGTCGGACTGCTGCTTTTCCACAAACCCCGCGTCTACAAGCTTGTCAAGGTGCTCTGATATGGTGGACTTGCTCTTGTTGAGCATGGACGATATGTCTGTTGGAATCCTGTCTGCCTCCGCAAGGCAGGCAAGTATCTCAAAGCGTGTCCCGTTCGAGAGCACCTTGAAATCCTCAATCTGGGAAATGTCGGGCTGCTTGAATATGCCAGTGAGCTGCATGACAATAAACGCCGCAGCAGCGGCAATTGCAAGCCCAAAGGCGAGCACGCCGAGAAGGGCGGCTATAGCGCCAAATTCCGATTGCAGGTTTGCCGCACCCTGTCCAGTGGCATTTGAATTGCCGGAAGTTCCGGCCCTTGGGGCTGCGCCGCCCGTTGCAGGGGCAGTAGCAAATCCCTGCATGCCGGCATTGGCTGAAGCGGCATTGGAGCCCGCGCCTACCCCGAAATTGAGCGAGAGAGCCTCTTTGGGCAGGTCGGACGGGCTGAGTGGGGAGGATTCCGGAATCGGCGGGATTGCCGCCGCGGGCGACTGCTGCGTGGAAACCGCAGAGCCGACAAAGCCTGAAATGGCGGAGATGGCAGAATTGAGCGAATTGTCCTGCACAATCTTGTTGTCGTAAAGATAGGAAAGCTCCTCCTGGGCCACAAGCGCGTCGTTCGAGTCAAAGGAGCTTGAGTCCGATTTCTGGCTGGGCGGGGCGGGCGGTTGGGAGTTCATGAAAGGAATGCCGGACTGCCCTGTTGCCAAAGCCTGGCTGGACGCGTTTTCGGATTCAGACATGTTCCCCGCATATTCGGGGGTCAACTGAGGGGGAGTTTCATTTCCGGGCGCGCCTATTGCTTTCAAAGTTTCATTTTCGGAAGTGTTGATTATCTTCAGTATTGAGATGTACGAGGCTCCGGAGTCTGTCTTGCCGACCTCGACCCACCTGTCCGGCGCATAATTGGACTTGTAGATATAGCCGTTCTGGGTTTTTTTCACCATGTCGCCGGATTTTGCAGCGTCCGCAATCACTTCCAGGTTGGAATAGTCAAGCGAGCCGCTAATCTCTATGGTATTCCTGACAACTAATTGCGCAGCCCCGGTTTCCTCCAGACCGGAATCGCCGCCAGAATGCAAAGTGGAAACCAGGGTTGCGTTGGCGCTTGAGTTTGCTGGCAAGGGCGGCAGTGCGCCTTGGGCAGCCTGGCAAAAAGGCGCATGCGCCAAAATCGCAAGCATGAATAATGCTGCGAACAGGATAGGCAATGTTTTTACCATGCAAAAAATTGGGAATTGGCAGTTTATAACCCTGAGTATTTCGTTCGGTCGCGCCCAAACAATGAAAATCCACGCCGGAAAAAAAGC
>JAKALW010000086.1 GCA_021823945.1 Microcaldota archaeon | reverse complement strand
AGAGCCATTGGCGATTATGGCGCTCTGGCTTGACACAAATGGCTCGTAATAGTATATTGCCGGAGCGGATGCGCCGGAATATGCGCCTGTCAGGTTCATTGTGAGGGTGGCGGTGGAATTGAAAGACGAGTCAAGCGCAGAGGAATTGACAGAAACAAAGCCGTTGCCCATGACCACGTTGGCGTCATAATCCTGCGAAAACCCATTGACGCCGTGGGTTGCTGGGAAAGTTATCCTGCCAGAGCCTGGCTTGTCAAGGACCATGCCAGTGATGTTTTGCGGGTTGGGCACTGCGCTGAAGTCAGTGGTGGCCCCGGAGAAATTGGATACGTAGGCCAGAGTGGACGGAGTGAAATAGTTCCCGAACCCGCCCTTGGAATAATCATAGGACTGGGAGACTTCAGAGGCATTGAGGGCGCGGTTGAATATGGCGACCTCGTCTATCGCCCCAGTGAAAGTGCCCATGTTAAGGCTGCCCGTGCTGACAGGTATTGCCATGGAGAGGTTCTTTTGCGCAGCAAGAGTGCCGTTTATGTAAAGCCTTAGTTGGTTTGCGCCCGCGGACGGGTCATATGTCATTGCCACGTGGTTCCAGCCCTTGGGCATTGGCGCGGTTATCGTCTGGTTGTATATCCTGCCAATAAGCGTCTGGTTGTCGAAGACAAGCGCGTATGCGCCCTCCTTGATTATGCCGTTCGTGCCGGCGCTTGTCACCCAGGCTGTCACCTGAATCTGGCCAGTATCGGTGGGGCTTGACATTGAACAATCAGATATAAATTGAATATTGCCGCTTGCGGCTTTCGTGCCCTGAATCTTCCACTTTAATTTGAGGTTTGTCATGTCCGCATTTCCGGCGTTTGCCCATATGCCGTCGCTCCAAATGCACATAGAATTGGGCACCCAAGCCGAGCCGTTCCAGTAAGATTCAGATCCATAGGTACCACCAATATTGGCAATATTGGCGCACTGGACTATTGTGGTAGTCCTTGTCAAATGAACTGCCAAGTCAGTATAATTGATTTGGATGCCGCTGACTGTGAATGCTGAACCATAGGATGTGCAAGTTGTAGAAGGGACATTGTTGGTGGTGATGACGTCGCCGGGGCCATATGCCACTGTTGAAGATGAGATATTTGAATTGAGCCTTGTCAGGCCCGCGCCTGCGAATTCGCCTGTCGGGTCCATTGCGCAGTATGCGCCAACTGAGCCGCCAGCCGAGCCGTTCGGATAAATAGTGTAATACCCGTTGCCCGTGGACTGGCCATTGTCGAAAATCTGCTTGCACGATATTGGCCTTGTCGTGTTGGAGTCCAGGAACTCGGCGTTTTGCGTGTTAGCCCAGCCCTCTAATGTAAGTGCGCCTGTCAGGTCGAGAGAGGCTGAATCTGCCATGCTTACATGGCCAGTGGAATTGAAAGCATATGCCCCGCCCACCTCGCCGCCAGTTGAATTCAGGATAGCGCCAGAGCCTGCGGCGCCATTGTTCAGGTCCATTGTGTCATAGGCATTGGAATCGAAAGGCCAGTAAGATACCAGGCCGGGCGAGTAAGGCGCAAAATAATTGCGCACTCCTGCCTTGGAATTTGAATACATGTTTGCTATTTCAGGAGCGGAAAGCGCCCTGTTGAACACCGCAACCTCGTCAATCGAGCCTTTGAAGTAGCCGAAATAGCCGCATGCCGATGAGGAATATCCAAGGAAGAAGTAGTTGGAAACGCCGCTTGCTGTGTATTGGGCCATTGAAGTAGCAGCCTCGTTGACTCCATTGACGTATATCTTGAGGCCGCCTGCCGGGTCCCAGGTGGTTGCGAACATATACCAGACATTTGGCTGGAGCGTAGTGGTGCCGGTAGCGGCAACCGATGCGCCGTTATAACTGTACGCTACCAATTTGCTATTGTAAAGATAGACAGGAGGCAAGCACCAGCCGGTCCCATTTGCAAACTGGCTCATGAAAAGTATGTTAGAAGTATTCTGTCCCGGCGCCAGTTTTACCCATCCTATTATGGAGTAGGTCTTGTTGCTGGTTCCAAGGTCGGTAAACCCGCTTGAACTTATGTATTGCGAGCCGTTGAAATAATACGCGCCACCTACCTGGCCGCCTGTGGAATTGAGCGTGGCGCCGCTCACTGCGCCATTGTGCGCGCCAAGCGCGTCATTGGCATTGGAATCAAGTGGCCAGTATGACACTAGCCCGGAGGGGTATGCCGCGTGGAAAATGCCGGAAAAAGAGATGATGGCAAATATCGCGAGCAGGATTGCTTTGGCATTTAGATAATGCATGGGAAATTTAGGGGAATCCAGATTAATAATCATTATGCAATAATCAAGCGCCCGGATTCCCGCTTTGCCGATAAAAGAGATTAGCCGTGCCTTGCCCGCGGCTTTCCAAAATGCCGGTTTTATCTTGCTTTCTTCTTGCGTATGCTCTCGGTTTCCGAGGTCACGGAACTGAAGGCGTTTGATTTGAGGTTCCTGGACTTGTAGGAGCCGATGTATTTTTTCTGCGCCGAGTCGAAGACGACAAGCTTTTCCCTCTTCATTTTCTCTATGAGAAGGAATAGGAAGTTCAAGAAGTCCCTGTACCTGACATCGTGCTTCTCCTGCTTCGCCTCAAGCCTTTCAAGCAGCCTGACAATGTCCACGAGGAATTTCGAGTCCACTGAAACTGTGCCTGAGGAATGGCTTTTGAGCCTGTCAACTATTATAGCGCGCGTTATGTTTAGTTCCTTTTGGAGCCTGAGGCTTTCGAGCTCCTCAGACTGCAAGTCGAACTTGAAATCACACGCGAGGTTTGCAAGCATGTCCCAGGATATCGAGCCTAGGTTTTCCAGCATCTCGTCTGGGACCTTGTATTTGTCTGACAGATTGACAAAATTGCCGTTTTCTATTGGTATGCCTTTCCCAGCCATGGTGAAATGTTTGCGCCCCGATTGTATTTAATACTTGGCGAAGGGGCGGAAAAAAGGCAAACAGAAGCATAGAAAATTAGTTTTCCGGGCAAGCAAAGCCTGGATGCCTGATTGCAAGGGCAAAAACGCGGCAAGGGCAAAAACGCGGCATGAGCAAATCACTGCCTTTTCAGTATCCTGACAATCTGCCGCTGGATGGACATTCGCTTTTTCTGCCTCGGCGACTGCTCTACTGTGAACGACCACAGCCTCTCTATCATGTCCTTTTTGCGCCGCGCCGACCTGACAAGCGGCACCTTGACAGGCACAATTGGGATTGCCGACTTGGGCAGGAACTGGGCTGCCCTGATTTCAGTGACTGGCACGATTCCCATGGTCTTCCCAACATGCGAAAAAACAAGCCCCGCAGGAGGGGGTGTCTTTGGCAGGCCCGGGGACTCGACAGACGTGAATATGAAAGGGTCGTACTTGAAGACGGTCTTGAGCGTCATGCAGAAGCCGGAGGAGGAATTTGAAAAAAGTATGTACTTGACTTCCGGGATTTCCGGTATGCCGGAATACAGGTCCGAAAAGCCGAAGCCGAGGTACTTGACCTCAGGCTCGAGCCAACTGCCGTGCTCGTAATGCCCATAATTTCGCTTTTCCAAAGACAGGCGCTCAAGCATTTTCGGCGTAAGCTGAATGTTAAGCCGTGATTGGCCAGTCTTGCCCATGCCAAAGTCAATGTTAAGTACAGGGACTTTCAAGCCAATCTGCCCCGTGACAAAATCAGGTAGCATCGGGGCTTGCGGGAAGGGACCCTGAGCCTGCCTGGTTTCCTGCTTTGCAATGTCCACAGCAGATAATTGATGCCAGTTCTTTAAATAGTTTGCAAACTTTTGCGCTGCCCCTTTCGGCTACTGCTTTTTGCCGTTGATTCTCGCGCCATTAGCTGCGCACGCAAGGTCCGGATTGTCAATCACGTTGTTGATTGAAGCGAGGATTTTCCATTCCTCGAACAGGACGCCCGTGTCCGCGCAGGTCGCTTCAATCGTGCCCGATGCGGGCTTCTGCCCGCCCGCGTTTTCCCTGGCTTTGCCCAATCCGACATAAAAATTATAAATAGAGAAAGGGCGCCGTTTCTGGGATATGCGCCTAAGCGCCGCCAATGCCTCGCCCAAGGTGATGATGGGGGCGGTGTCTTGGAAAAGCATTTCCGCGAATGTCCTGATGTGTGGGTAACTGTGCATATGAAATATCCTGACATGCAAGTCAAGCATGCCTTTATCCTGCTCTTCAAGCCGCCTGAGCGTGGAAATGTAATAAGCGTGGATATATGATGGGGAATAATCGTGCCTGCTTGAGTCAAAGTGTTCAGGGTCAAAACAAGGGGCGTCGCAATCCGACCTTATCATCTGTTTTGAAATGTCGTATGCGTATTCGTGCTTTATGAAAATTCTGTCAACGTCTTCAAGTGATTGGGCCGGGGCAGCCTTGAAGCTTGAGAATGCCTTCCTGACAAGCCCGAGCGTCTCTTTGTCTTGTGAGAAATATGCCGCCTTCAGATAGGCGCGCCCCGCCCTGGCGTGCTCCCCTTTGACAAGGAGCTTGTCCGCCCTTTTCCTATAGGCGCCAAAAATGGTTTGGCTCGGGGTTTTGAATGCAAGCAACCCGCCAGCTACCTTGGCGCAAAGCCCAATGCCAAAAAAGGCGTTTTCCAGTGTCGCGCGGGGATGCCTTTCCTTGAACCTCGCGAGCGGCCCTTTGCCCCCGGATAAGAGAACTGTGTCATTAAACATGAATTCCCACTGATTGTTTTTCCGCAACAAAGGAATTTAAGGCGAACTGAATTTCCCTCCTGGCAGTAATAATTTGCTGGAAAGGCGCAATTTTGGAAAAAAGCGCGGTTTTCCGGAGGTGTGTTGCCCTGATTTCGCCCCTCCCCCCCCTCCCGCAAACGCCGCCGCAGCATAGGAAAACAACACCCAGTTAGGAAAATAATATATAGACTTATAACCAACCTGCGGTCTTAGAAATGGCGCAGGAAATTTCAAATCAATTTTCTCGAAGGGATTGCATGATAAATTCCAAAGTGAACTACCGCGGGCTAAAGCCCACGGCTTCCGGCTGTAATATGGCTTTAGGCGGACACCGCTGTTATTGGGTGCGCTTCTTCTCTGGTTGAAACCAGAGGCTTCAGCAAATTGCTGGATTCGCAAGAGGCTGACAATTGAGAAGGGGAAACGGAAGAATAGGCGAGGCGAATAAAAACATGCTGCAGGAAAACATCTAAAACAGGCAAGATAGGTATGGTCGAAGATTTGCAAAAAGGGCAGCCAAGCACGCAGGCGGCAAAAACCGGCTGGAGATCATGGATTGCGTGGATTTCATCCATTTTGTCCGGCGCCTTCCTGGACGACTTCAGCGTGTTTGCAAGCGTGGCGGGATTCCTGTTGTTCGCCTTTTCCATGAGATTATACCCCGCCAGCATATTTCCGTACAGCTGGTTCCCGTCCATGCTCGCGGTATACGGGTTCAAGGTCGCCTTTAGCGCGTGGGTGCTTGCCGAGATAATCAATGCAATCCTGAGCAGGAGGAATTCAAAGGCGAAAAGCCAGGACAAGAACTCGTACTGGGCGGTGTCGGTTGCCACGTGGACCGCGGTGATATCCACTTTCCTGGTTCGCCAAACAGGCATAGGCATTTTTGGCGGCGATATGCAATACTTGGGGATTGGAATCGCGCTCCTGGGGTTGCGAGGCCATGAAAGGG
>JAKALW010000085.1 GCA_021823945.1 Microcaldota archaeon | reverse complement strand
CATAACCCACCTGCACCTCGACCATTACCTGGGGATGTACGGCCTGATTTCCACACTCAAGCTCGCCAAAAGGACGGAGGAGCTGCACGTATTCGGGCCGGAGGGCATCGAATCCCTCGGTCTTCCCGCTGCCGAATTTATCAGGGTTCACACCGTGAAGAAGGACGGCAAGGTCTATGAGGAGCACAATTTCAGCGTGAGCGCGTTTGCCACAAGGCATTCCTCAAAGAGCCTGGGCTACGTGTTCTCGCTTCCCGACAAGTGGCGCTTTGACGAGAAAAAGGCAAAAAGCATGGGAATTCTCGGGCCGCTCTTCACCAAAATCCAGCAGGACGGCAAGGTCAAAATCGGCAGGAAGACCATCAAGCTCACTGATGTGGCGCACAAAGTCGCGGGCAAAAAGATAGTCTACACTGGCGACACAATACCCTGCGAGAAAACAGTGAAATATGCCGAAGGCGCAAGCGTGCTTTTCCACGAGATGTCATTTTCCGGCGACCATGAGGAGGAGGCGAGGCTCACGATGCACAGCACAGCGGGCCAGGCTGCGCAAATAGCAAAAAAGGCTGGCGTTGAGAGGCTTGTGGGCGTGCACATCAGCCCGCGGTACGACGACGTTTCAAGCCTGCTTGCCCAGGCAAAGGCGATATTTGATAAATCCGAGATAGCGCAGGACGGGACGGAGATTCTTCTCACTCCGTAGGCCCCTGCCAGGTTGGCGCGCGCGCAATGCCGCTTGCCAAATACGATTCCACTGGATATCAGGTTGATTGTTTGAAATACGCAAAAGAAGCAGTTCAGATTGTTCTTTCAGCAATAGCGCTTGCAGCGATTGCCTATTTTGTGGACATCGGCAAGGTGGCGGCGGCAATCAAGGATTCCAATCCTCTTTACCTGCTTGCAGCAATAGTGTGCTATTGCGTCATGAACGCGGCAATGTCTTACAGGATAGGCATGCTCCTGTCAGACATGAAAACAAAGCTGGAATTCAGGGACATTTTATCCTCGCATTTCGCAGGCATGCTGGCGTCGGACTTCACCCCGGCGAGGAGCGGGTATTTCGCCACTGCGTTCGCCCTCGCGGCGCACGGCGCCACCGTGGCCCAGGGCATTGCAGCTATACTTGCGCCCCAGATATTCGATTTCCTTTTGAAAATCGTGGCGGGCGGCGCGTTTTTCGCGTACATAGCCGGCCGGGAGGTATCCGGGCAGTCGAGCATGATAGCAAGCGCGCTTGCGCTCGGGGCGCTGGTTTTCATGCTCGTGTTCGCTGTCTTATTGGTATTCTCAAACGGGTTCCTCAGGATTTTCAAGCCACTTTTTGGCATTGTGCCATTTGGCGGGAAGGTCTTTGCCATGCTCGGGAGCATGCAGGAGCATTCCGCGCATGTCAAGAAAAGGTGGCTTGAAATCCTCGCACTGCTCGCAATCACCTGGGCGCTCAAGGGACTTGAATGGATGTTCCTTGCCCGCGCGGTCGGCATCAATGTCAATTTCGAGTATGGCGAGCTTGCTTTCTTCATGTTGCTGCAGCCATTGGTCACCATATTGCAGTTTGTGCCGTTCCCCACTGCTGCGGGGAGCGGGCTTTCCGAGGCGGGGACAATTGGCATACTTTACGTTTTCGGCGTTTCAGCCCCGATTGCAGCGGCATTCGCCATACTCACGCGCGGCATAATGATACTCATTGACTCGGTTGGCATATCCGAGCTTGCAAGGCTGGACTTCAAGGCAATAACAAGCGCCAAGCTGCACTAACTTGGAAATGCCCAAGGCTTGCCAATGTAGAAAAAGGCCCTAATGGGAAATAGGCAGAGAATAAGAAAAAGCCGGAAATAAAAAGAAAGGAGACAAGAAAGAAAAAAGTCAAGCAGACTTTGCCTGCTTTGAGAGCTCAATCCTTGGTGGCATGATTGGCGGGGTAAGGTTTACCGGCCTTATGACAAGGATGCCGTTTGTGCCGCACGTGAAGCTCACGGTGTTGAGGACTACTTCGGCGAAGTCGTCCGGAAGCCTCTGGTTCTTCTTGAAAGTTTCCTCGATTTCCTTGGCCTTTTTGAGCTCCTCGTCGGCGAAGAGCGTGCCTGACATCTTGAGGTTGCCTATGCCTTCATTGTATATTACCTTGTAGTCATATTTGACCGTGACCTTCTTGCCCTCCACTTTCACTGAGGTGATCTGGATGTCTATGCTGATGCCTTTCGGGTCGCCTTCCTTCTCGCGCTTCGCCTCTACGTAGTCTATTGTTCCGCCTGTAATCATACAAAATCACCTGTCATTAGTGGAATTTTCAGTAGAATCCCCTAAAAAGTTCTATTTATTTGGCTCTGCCAATTTAATTAAACCTTGCGGGGTTTGGGCATTCCTGCCAAAACCGCTGGCTCTGCGCGCAAAGCCTTAATTGAACCTCACCGCCTGCCCAGGCCTGAGGACCACTGGCTTGACATTGTCGCCTATGTTTTTCACGAAGAACTCGAGTTCCTGGGCAAGCTTAGCATGGGTGCCATAATGCATGGGTATGGCGTATTTCGCCTTGAGCAGTTTTGCAATCATGGCGGCGTCTGAGTCGTCCATGGTGTACGTGCCGCCTGCCGGCAACAGCGCCACCGTGGCATGGTTGAGCTCTATTCCCGGATAATTGTACGTGTCTCCCGCGTGGTATACGGAAAGCCCTTCAATTGTCACCACATACCCGACTGGATACTGGGACTGGGGATGGACAGCCTTGACCACCTTGACCGCTATTCCCCTCAGGTTGAACGACTGGCCGACCTTGACCTCGACTTTGAGCCTTGGCGGCACATTGATTTTCGCAAGCGCAGGCGCAGGGCCCACAACAGTGGCGTTCGTGCGCTCGACAATCCTTTCAACTGTCGCCGGGTCGCAATGCCCGTCGTGCTCGTGGGTAATCAGTATGAGGTCTATGTTCTTCGCAGTGTCAGCATTGTACGCAAATGGCTGCGTGCGCGGCGTGTTCTCTATGGCCTGCTTTGCCGAAGGGTCGAAAAGCACGTTCGCGCCAACGCCCTCAAGCAAGAAAGAAGAGTGACCTAAATAGGTAATTTTGCCCTGCATCCAAACCAACCCCAAAACCTGTTGCTAAGAGTTACTAATAGCTATTGTGTTTGCCAAATATGAATATTCTGATGCCAGATATAGATACTAGCAAGTACTATATGTTAGATACTAATTACATAATGGCTGCCTCAGATTTAAATATATGGCAGTAGAAATCCAAATCATGGAAATGAGAGCGAGGTTTGCATCGTTTGCCATGCTGGCATTGCTGCTTTTGGGCACTGTTGCCCATAGCGCGTTCGTGCTTCGCTCCCTGCAAATAACCATTGACGCGCAGAAAAACGGAGATGCGAATGTAGATGAGCGCATTTCAATGTTTTTGGACTCCCAAGACTCGGTGGACCTCTACAAGAGCGGGCTTTCCATAAACGATTTGGGGTCCTGGAAGGAAAGAACGGGCATGAGCGAGATGAGGTACCACGTCTCGGCGGCAAAGGTCAACATCAGGAACATCAGGATAAGGCCGCAGCCGCTTGAGCAGTGCAACAATGTAGACGGCACGTGCTATGCCACGATAATCATAGATTATACCGCCACGCCCCTTGACGTGAACGGCTCGGGCAATAGCACGACCGGCATGTTCCTGCTTGACAAGTACAGGCCGCGCACCACCAGGTATACGCTCAATCCCGACACCATATCCACGAAAAGGACAGAATCCGGCGACCTGCTTTTGGACCAGTACACCTCCCTGACAATCAAGATACCCTCCGATGCCAAGCTGGAGGCTTTGCAGCCGATACCGTCAGACCTCATAGACACCCTCGAGCTGCCGTCCAGCACCAACCACACATTCACATGGAAAAACGCAATACTCCCGAAAATGCAGCTCGTATACACCATAGAAGACCCGCTTGAAACCGAGATAATAGAGTTTTTCGGTTCGCTTGAAGGCAGCGCCACATCCCTCTTCCTTGGGCCGTCAGGCGCGGCAATTATCATCATCCTTGGGGTTTCAATAGTGTCCTATGTCTATCTCAACAGGGTGTCAATCAAGGCAAAGTAGGGGCAACGCGGTCCGGGCATATTTTTTGCAAAAGAAAACAGGCGAGATTATCATGGAACTGAACCTTCACCAGCTTGAAAAGAAACTCCTCCCGGCGCTTTCCGGAAAGGAAACTGGGCTCAAGGACGCAGCACTAAAGGCGGGCATGGGGATAGACGAGGCCAACAGGGCGGCGGCATGGCTTGAGGAAAAGGGGCTTGCGAAAATCACAAGAGAGAGCCATGCGTCATACTCATTGACAGAAGAGGGCAGGAAATACCTTGAGGCCGGCCTGCCGGAGCAGCAGGTGCTTGCCAAGGCGGAGAAAGGCGTGAAGATTTCAGACCTTAGCCCGGCAGAAAAAAACATTGGAATTTCATGGGCGAAAAAGCTTGGCTGGGTCGCAATTGAGCAGGGCATGGTGAAAGCGCAAAGCCCCCATGCCAAATCCGAGTATCCTGTTTTCAATGCCCTCAAAAGCATTGCAGCCGGCAAGGCCGCCTCTGCCCATGAAGAAAGCATTGCGACCCTGGTATCCAGGGGCCTTGCGCAGAAAGCCGAGCAAAAAGACATGCGCGTGTCCATAACCGAGAAGGGCGAAAAACTTGCAAAGGCTGGCATCCCGGACTCGCAGGACGAAATCAACATTCTTGACAGGAACACGATAGTCACGGGCGCGTGGAAGACTTTGCCAATGAGGAAATACGACATTTCCCAGGAAGTCGAGGCTGAGCCTGTCGGCAAGCGGCACATGGTCATGGCATTTAGGGAGAGGATAAGGTCCATATTCGCCCAGATGGGGTTTGAGGAAATGGAAGGCTCGATAGTAGAGTCGTCGTTTTGGAATTTCGACGCGCTTTTCCAGCCCCAGGACCATCCCGCGCGCGAGCTTGCGGACACTTTTTACGTCGACTTGAAGTCAGACCTGCCAAATGACGCCAAGCTTGTGAAGGCAGTGGCGAAAAGCCACGAGCAGGGCTGGAAATATGAGTGGTCCGAGAAGGAGGCGGCAAAGGGCGTGCTCCGGACGCACACGACGGCGGTTTCCGCAAGGTACATAGCCAAAAGCGCGCATCTTGGCAAAAAGAAATACTTCTGCAGCGGCAAGGTTTTTCGGAAGGAGGCCACGGACTACAAGCACCTGGCTGAGTTTTTCCAGGTGGAAGGCATTGTCATAGACGAGGATGCGACAATATCCGACCTCCTTGGCATACTCACGGAGTTCTACGCTAAAATAGGCTTTGACAACATCAGGTTCAGGCCGTCTTTCTTCCCCTACACGGAGCCGTCGTTTGAAATCGAGGTGTTCTTCAAGGAGAGGAATGCCTGGCTCGAGCTTGGCGGCGCGGGCATCATGAGGCCCGAAGTGTCAATCCCGCTTTGCGGCAGGTATCCCGTGCTTGCCTGGGGCGTGTCGCTTGAAAGGCCGCTCATGCTCCTGCACGACGTCAAGGACATACGCACGTTCTACCAGAACAATGTAGGATGGCTGAGGAAAAACAGGTCAAAGGCATGACGAACAAAAGCACGCTTGCCATTTCAGGGGTAGCGCTGGCAGTTCTCGTCCTGGCAGCAGTATTGCTGCTTTCCCAATCAGGCACGCAAAATACCAATGCCGCTCCTGGAAAAAATCCT
>JAKALW010000084.1 GCA_021823945.1 Microcaldota archaeon | reverse complement strand
AAAAAGCCGCGAGCGCAAAACGTCAAAAGCGCGGCATGTTGGCAAAGAAAAGCGCGTTGAAAGCAAAAAATGCCCCTTATTTTGCGTTTCTTGCCGCGAGCGCTGCTGAAAATTGCAGGATGGCGGGTTGGAGCCGGGCCCGCCGCATAAGTAAAGGATTAATAATGAAAATAGAGGAATTCCATCAATGGAAAGGGAGTTTCGCATGAAAAGGAACTTTGCAATCATATTAGCTTTTGCCCTGCTTTTTTCCCACCTGGCCTTTTGCGACGGCGGGGAAATACAGATAGGGTCGCAGACAATCGACCTCGCAAGCCAGGCGCCCGCACAGGCGGCTACTGGCGCGCAGATGTTGGACGTGCGCGATTACGCCGTGAAGACTGGCGCCATACTTGACGATGCGCAAATCCAGAGCCTGAAAGCCTCAGGCATCGAGATAGGGGATTATGTCGGCATGGGCACCTATGTCGCGACTGCGAGCCCGTTCCAGCTGGACATGGCGAAAAATGCCAGCGCCATAGAATCGTATTTCCCGCTCGACATATCGCACAAGGCGCCTGAAAGCCTCACAAGCTCGACGAAACCCGAGCTGTCAGTCATCATAATCCCAAACACGCAGGAAGACGTCCCGTTCCTTGCCGCAAAGCTTGAGAACATGGGCGTTTCAAACCCCGCGATATCGCAAAACGCCATAACTGCCAGGATAAAAAACGACAGGCTTGGGACTCTCCTCTCGTTCAAGGAGGTCAAGTGGGTTGAGGAAAACCTGCCGCGCTCCATTTCAAACAACTATGCCCAGACCTTGACAGGCGTATCCGACGCAAAGCTTCTGAACTACAACGGGCTTGGCCAGGTAATGTCCATAGCAGACACCGGGCTTGACACCGGCGACCTCGCGACAATACATCCGGACCTGAAAAGGACTTACGCTATTTTCGCGCTTGGGCGGGCGGGGAACGCGTCTGACACGCACGGCCATGGGACGCACGTGGCAGGCACAGCCATAGGCACAGGCGAGAAATCGTCAGGCGTAATCACCGGGTTCGCGCCAAGCTCGGGCCTGTATTTCCAGTCGGTGCTAGACTATGACGGCGGGCTTGGCGGGATACCAGTTGACATTTACGACCTTTTCAACCAGACATACCCCCTTGGAGCCAGGATATTCTCGTCAAGCTGGGGCTCGGAGGCGCGGGGCGCATACACTTTTGACTCCCAGTCGGCTGACAGGTTCGTTTACGACAACCCGGACGCGCTTCTCATATTTGCGGCCGGAAACGACGGCGCGGCGGGCACGGTAAACTCGCCGTGCACTGCCAAGAACGCAATCTGCGTCGGCGCAAGCGAGAACGCCCGGCCCGGATACAACCCCCAGAACATAGCGCCATACTCGAGCATGGGCCCAGCGGCAGACGGCAGGATAAAGCCGGACTTCGTGGCGCCCGGTTCAATGCTGCTTTCCACAAAATCGTCGCTGTCCAGCGCCACATTCTGGGGCGCGTACAACCAATACTACGTTTTCAATGGCGGCACGTCCATGGCGGCGCCAGCGCTTGCCGGCACTGCCGCCGTACTCAGGGAATACATTGTGGCAAATTCGAACATCACGTCCCCTTCAGCGGCGCTCATGCGCGCCACGCTCGCCGCGGTTGCCGACAAGATAGGCGCCGCGCCGTCATATGCGCCCGATTTTACGCAGGGGTGGGGCAAGCCCAACCTGAAAAACATCTTCCAGGGCTCGCGGGACCTCGGAATATTCGAGTCCCAAAACCCGGGCGGGATAGGGATTGGAGAGTCGGAAAATTACACTGTCAGCCTCGGGAATTCCGGAATGCTCATTGCGGCGCTTGCGTGGACTGACAAGCCAGCGTCGACGCTTGCGAACACCACGCTTGTCAATGACCTGGACTTGGTGATAACGGATTCGCAGGGCGCGGTCTATTACCCCAACGGCATGGCCAGCCCGGACAGGCTCAATACCATTGAAAAGACCATAATACAAAACGCGCAGGGGAATTACACAATCACGGTCAAATACGCGAACGGCTCTGACAACAGGACGCAATACGGCCTCGCGATTACGGCAGACAGCCTGGCGCCCGGCGAGCGGGGACTGCTCGCGTTCGCGCCGAGGGAATATTATATAGGCGATTCCGGGTCATGGATTGACATGCCTGCAAAAGCCATGAACAAGACAGGGAACCCCAATGCCACGCTCGTATTCATAGCAGGAAGCGGCGCCAACTGCACATTCGGGTCTGCCGAAATGCAAACGCCGCAGAAAAAGCCTTTCACGCCGGATTCCTGCGGCCTTGTAGGGCCTTACTTCGAGTGCTCTTTCAGCAACCTTGAGAACGGAGATTATTTCGCCGACGCGCAATGCGCGAAGGGCAACAGCAGCGCGGCATTCGGGGCAGGGTTCTCCGTATTCACGGGCACGCCAAACTATACGGTCTCTGTGGCTGGCGGGAAATACACCAACTCCAGGAACGTGTCGGCAATGGCTCTTGGCCCGCAAGATGAAAATCTCGACTGCGCCTTTGGCACGGCCCCTGGCGCGCAGATACTCCCCGGGATGGGAAACAGCGCTATAGTGGCGCTTCAGGGAAGTGACGGGGAAAAGGCGGTTTACGGCTCGTGCATGGACGATTACGGGAATATGGGCGCGACTTTGAACGACACGGTAATACTTGACACGCAAAAGCCGGCAGTGCAGGCGGAGCTTGCAAGCGGCGGGAATAGGACAATACCGTACAAGGCGAGCATAATGGCGACTGCAAATGATTCCGGCGGCATTGCGAACTGCACTGCCCGGGAAGACTATGATAATTCCACGCCATATGTGTTTTTCACTCAGAATGCCACGGATGCCCCGCAGAACATAAGCGTCACTTTCGACATGCAGCTTTTGGGGCACGAGGGCAACGGCACAGTAGAAATTTCATGCGCAGACATGGCAGGCAATGTGGCGGACCCGTATCCGCTTGGCTTCATTTATGACAATTCCACTCCGGTCATAACGCGCTTCGACATAGCAAATGCCGAAAAGCCGGTAAGGAGGGGGCAGAACCTGTCCATAACATTGGATTCAGCCAATGCCAGCTACTGCGCCATAGGCATTGACGGCGTGATGCAAAAAGCCGCATATCCTGCAAACGGGACATTCCAATACCAGATGGGGAACGCAAGCGACGGGACACACGCAATATCCGCAGTTTGCTTTGGCGAGAATGGCAAAGCCGCCCAACCAAGGCTCGCGCAGGCGATTCTTGACGACACCGGCCCGCAAATAGACGTATTCGCGCCCATTGGCGGCATATACCAGTCGACCCCGAAAATTGAATTCGACGCATTCGATTCCTATTCCGACAATTTGACGTGCGCGGTCGCCTCCGATTACGGCTCGTTGAACTCAAGCGTTTGGGGCAAGACTGCAATGGCGTTGGACATAGGCACGGCGCAAAACGGCGCGCATTCGGGCGCGATAACATGCCTGGACGAGGCAGGGAACCCAACATCCGCGAACTTCACTTTCTCGCTCAATTCACTTGCGCCCAGGCTTGCGATAATAATCCCTGGCAGATACCTGAATTCCGAAAACGCCACGTTCGCGCTAGGCATAGACCCGTCTGCCACGCTTGCCAGGACAGAGCTGGACGGCGCGCAGGTGGATTTAGGAAACGGCACGGGCAATGCCACGCTGCCTGGCTTGCAGGCTGGCTACCATACTATAACCGCCTATGCGACCACGGCATTCGGGAACATAACGCAATCCGAGGGATTCTATTTCGACCCTGGAATACCGGCGATAACCGATATAAACGCGCCGGCGGCAACACCGGAAAGCTCGCTCAACATAAGCGCCAATGCGACTGCATACTCAATAATTACACTTACAGGGGCAAACGACTCGCGCCAGGCGGCAAGGGCAGGGCCGCTGGGCATGGCGAATTTTGCCATAACGCTCGCCGCGCCCGGGGAAAACGATTTCTCAATGCAGGCCACAAGCGCCACTGGCGCGCTGGGCGAAGTGGAAAATTTCTCAATAGACTACAACACCACCGTGCCAGCTACCCCGGCATTTTACAATTACTCAAACATCACGAATTCCCAAAACGCGGCAATAGCGATAAGCAGCGCCAATGCCACCGCGCTCGCGTACTGGACTGACAATTACCCGAACATTACAATCGTCCAGGGCAATGGAAGCTTCATTGCCCAGGTGCAGCTTGCGGAGGGCCCAAACGCCATATACGCCATAGGATATAGCGCCAAAAACATTACTTCCAACACAAGCGTGATAAACATCACCCTCGACACCACGGGCCCGGCGCTTTCAATAGTATACCCTCCGGCGAACGGATACACGAATTCCAGGAGGCCGAGCATAATAGTCATTGCAAATGACACGTATGCAGGTTGTGACCTGAATGATTCCTGGCTTGAAGTCAACGGTATAAGAGTGGCAGCTTTGCTGAACCAATCGTCATGCGCCATGGAATACGTGCCGCAGTCAGATCTGTCGGAAGGGCAGTTCGAAGTTGACGCGAATGCGTCGGACAAGCTTGGCAACAACGCGGCAGCAAGCTTCAGGTTCACTACAATTTTCACGCCCCCCCAACAGCCCATAGCCGTGCTGACATTCAACTCCACGCACGCCATCCTGAACTGGTCTGACGACAACCTCACGGGCATGCTGAGGTACGACATATATTATTCTCTCGGCAGGATAACAGACATTGGAAAGATGTCGCCCATAGCAAGCGTGAACGGCACGCAGAAATATTTTGCCAAGGCGCTCGGAAACGACGGGCCCGAAGTGCATTTCGCGGTCATCGCCATTGACCAGGCATCAAACCCGAGCCCGTTTGAAAACGAGGTCTATGCAGACTCGCCGATATACGTTGCGCCCGAGCCAGTCGGGTACAGCACCCCTTCAAGGCTCAAGATAGACACGTCAACCGACAAGTCCACGCGGGCTTTCGGGAGCGGCCAAATAACAGTGACAAGGACATTCTCCTCGACGAATTCGAGCACCACCGCAGTCTTCGTTATGGAGAACACGGGGGGCATAGAGTTCTCAAACATAGTGTTCTCATTGTCCATACCCGCGGCATACGCGAATTCGGCCATGAGATACCTGACAGAGCCGGAAACAAAAAACGTGACAGGCTCGGCTGTAATCCCGTCCTGGACAATACCCATTCTCGCGCCCGGGGACAAATTCGAAAGCGGGCTTTTCCTGGCGCCAAGAATTGCCGATACGAATGCCATAGCTGACGAGATTGCAATCAGGCAGGCGGAATCCGCGACAATAGAGCAGTCCCAGCCTGTGCAGTCTGGGCAGTCCCAACCGGCAACGCAGGGCCAGTCATACCAGGCGCCCGTGCAGCCAGGCACAGCGGGGCAATACCAGGCAATCCAGCCACCGGAAGTGTCCCCGGAGGCAGCTTCGGGCAGGACTAATGTCGATTTGTCCATACCAATTGTCCAGGCAAGACAGGTAATCAGCATTGCAAACTACGTCCCGGTGCTGCTGCTTGGCGCCCTCTTGTCCGCAATCCTCGTATGGACATCGTACAACAGGGTCTTCCCGGAAGAGCATCCCAAGAATAAGGACCCTTTCGATTTTGATTAGGGAGCTAGCCTGCCGCAATAGCCGGCAGATTGGGATTGCCTTGCTGCAAGGCCGCAAAACTTGTTTTTTCCAACTTG
>JAKALW010000083.1 GCA_021823945.1 Microcaldota archaeon | reverse complement strand
AAAGGCCCATGTAGAATATGGCGGGTACAAGATGCGCCCGGAAGACAAGGAAATGTGCCATTTCTTCTACATTTGGGATGTCGGGGCTAAGGGTTTCATAGAGAAAAGTTTTCCAGGCAAATTCACTCCTGATTCTAAAATTGGAACTGCTGTGGTCACTTTCAAAGAACCAATTAAGAATGATTATCAAGTTATGGTAGTTGACTGGCTGGGCAAGAACAAGTTTGGATTTGCACTTTACCCTGGAACTGGGGCTAAGGAAATCGGAACTTATTTTAGTGATGGTGCTAAATCAGAACCTCATATAAATAATTTGTCAGATTTATCTTTAATGGGACTTTCTACAATGTCTGATAAGCCACAACTGGGTTTCTTCCCTGCCAATCAGAATTTTACTGACCAGTTGATACTTTACTTCCCTTCTAAGGAAAAGTTGTCAACAATACCCTTCATTGGCAATTTGGGTGGGGCGGCATTGGTAGCTCAAAGATAATTCACAGGTTATTAGATGTTTATTTTTCAGTTTGCTCAAAGGACTAAAGATATTCAAACCACTCAAAATATTTTCCAAGAGCAGAAACAAGCAGCCGAGCAAAGCGTTGTCAACACAGCCAAGAATCTTGAAAATCTGAAGATTCCGCTCCCGACCATTCCTAAGATTTCCGAGGCTACTACTTCGCAGCAAGTCAATACAATGATGGCTTCTTTTTACAAGGATATCCAGCAACAAATACAGACGCAGATTGAACAGAAGCCGGAACAGTATGCTAATGTTATGAATCTCATGAACACGGACATTGCTCGGCTAAGTTTAATTGAAAAAATTACGGTGGAAACAACAAATCTTATAAAAGAATCAAAAGCTCGTCAGGATTTAATTGAAGATTTGGATAAGAGTAAAGCAGCTGAATTAATGAATGCTAAAACTCCTGAAGAAATTGCAGAAATTACCAAAAAATATGATGAGCGTTACGCTGCAGTCTATAACGCCAAATCCTTCGATGAATTGAACAACCTTGCCAAGCAGTGGGGTTACAATGACCTTGAGAAACAGGTCAACGACTTCGTCTCCGGGCTCATCCAGCGCATAAAGCAGACAATCTACATGAATTCCATTGCCTTTATGGGCCTGAAACCGCAGATGAATGCCATCATCTTTGATATCCAAAAGCGCGAGCGCGCGAAGGAGATAGTCGCGGGCTCGGTCGCCAATGCAGTATCCACTTACCTGAAATCCGATTCCGCAAAGTTCCTCTCTGCGGAGGAAAAGGCGGCGGATTTCTTGGCCAAGACCGACAAGGCGAAATTCATCGCAAACATGAAACTCCAACTGCGCCTTGACGCTGGCGTGCCACTATCCGAAACCACACAGATAGCTGAATCGGCATTCCTGGCAGCACAGGAAATAGCGTCTGGCAAAATCAAAACCAGCACTGGCGAGAGGGTTCTGCCTGCAATGACCGAGCAGGAGATGAAGTCCGCAATTCTTGAAGTGCTTGGCGCGCAACAACAGCAAAATGCGCCAAGGCAGCAGACACCAACCACAGGTTTGGGTTCTCTGAGATTCCAGGTGGTCCCGCAAAATCAGGGCCCGGAACAAACGCCCCTGCCTCAAGGCCAGGCTCAACAGCCCCAAACACAAGCGGCATGATTTTTTACTTTACGTCTGCAGCGAGCAGGATAATTTTTACTTTCTGACTGCAACTAGCCAGATGATTTTTTTCTTCCTTGTCTGGTGCAAGTGGATTATTTTTTCAAGCGGGCTTGATGTAAACCGTCTAAACGAATTATTCTCTTCATTAATTACATTTAAATACTTTTTTTGCCACAATATTGCGTGGGATTACAGCAAGGCACAGGCAATAACGGCAATTTCTCTTCAGGCAGGCGGAATACTATCTATAATCCTCAAAATATCCGTTCCAGAGTATCTCTTTATTTCACCAGGCTTGGCGAGGAAAGAACCCTGCTTGACAGAAAACGCCCGGTTGATTATTTCAACACTTGCCGCACTACTATCAAAAGGACGCTTATCACTTCAGTTGCTGCAAGCATCATCTTCACAGTGGCACCTCCTTTGACAGAAACAGCGCTTGACTTATTTAGCCATGACAGGCTTTCAAAGGAGGAAATTGTCAAAAAGGAAAATGACGTATCAAGGGAAATCTTCCATTATCTCCCTGTTTACAGGGTTGATGGATTTTTCGCCAACAAGGATGGCATTTCGCTTTCATGCAAACCGCTGCAATGCAAATTTTCACTGATTGCCCCTAAGCACAAGCCTGAATACGCGCATTTTGAGACAAAAGGCCTTGCTGATTCACTTGCCACGCTTTTGTCATCATATCTTGCGCAGCCAGGTGCCAGGCCAGATACATTGGCAGTCAACATAAGCCTCGCAGGCGATTACGATTATTTCCTTGGCAGAAAATGCATTGATTACTATAAGCCAATGGAACAGGGAATTTCCAGAAATCTAATCCTGAGATTTGGCTTGCCAAGCGGCTTTAAAGTCAATTTTCGCCTGTCTCCAAATAATGTTGACCCTCTTGGCGCAATTGATTATGTTTTTTCAGGCAATAACAAGCCTTCACTGAGTGTGCAGATAGCAAAAACCAAATCAATGCATTTTGAAATTGAAGTTAATGGCGAGACAAAAGGCAATCCTTCGGGCATTTATCTGCTATTTATACCAGTTTGGAGGATATATCGCAGGTGGAGAAAGGATTATTGGGGTGTGTTCATGGACAAATTGGCGTCAAAGAAAAATGATTTCCAAAAACCCGACAAAATCGGCTTTTTCGAGCCATTCGCGCCTGATGATTACGATAGGGCGAAGTTTGACAGTTATATGCATTCTATTGTGACTGAAAGGAAACAGATGCGCGATAAGGTAACCCTGCGCAGTAATGCGGAAGAAGCGAAAAAAGTCCTTTTGCTCATGGACATCCAGGACTATTACTGGGCAAAATACATGGTTTCTCCCACACTTGAGGTGGGCAAGCAAGTGCTTGCCCAGCAGAAAAAGAGATTGAATGAGTGTTTTGATACGGAAAAACAGAAGGATTTGAGATCTTGGTATCCGCGCATGAGGTCTGAGGCATTGGGCGAGAGATGGCGGCATTACAATCCTTTCCAAGTTGAAGATGGAGTGCCTGGCGGTTATCATTGGGATGAGAATGATGGTAAATTATATCTGGACAATCCATCGATGCGGGAATTTTTCTGGCCTGATTATCTCGCAATGAAAGAATACTGCAAGAAAACATATGGCGGCGAGCCATAGTTTTTGATTGCATAGCTTGGTTTATGTTGAGTTGACTCTGATGGTTTCTGGAGCAATTGCATTGGATTCGCGTTTTATGCATGCTACTACGCGCAGCTTCAGTACTAGGTATTTCTCAAAACTTATGCCGCTTTTAGAGAATACGCGCGACAATATGATTGAGCGATTTGTCAATCTTTATAATGTTTCAATGGAAGGTGCTACCAAATTCACAAATACGACTTTTTTCAATTCATTAAAATCCATGAATATGTTTCCCAGAAAAGATAATGATAAACACAAAAAGACTGTCAAAAACAGCAATGGTATTTCGAATGCCAATGATAATCCCCTGCTTGCTCGCTCAAGTGGAATAATTTCAAGCATGCTTCTGAATCATCAGCCTCTTTTTGAAACACTCGTGTTTGAAAATGAGAGTGATTTTCTCAATTGCATTTGGAATAATTTTGACCCTGCCTTTGCAGACACACCTGCCGGTTATTCGGTTGGTCTGCGTTTGATTAACAATTATTCTCTAATAAACAAGGAATGTATAATTCGTGAAATTATGAGCGAACTTGGCAAGGATGACGATGCCATAAATGCATGTTTTTTTATGACTGTGTATCATGAAAACGTCCACCAATATGGCGCTTTTAGGGACATTAAATTCAGAAAATCTGATGGCAGATTGGCAAATCAAAACCTTGGCTGGCTAAATGATGGTTTTGTCGAATTCATGGCACTGCGTGTTTTTAGAAAAATCCACGGAAATCAGTATGACGCTGCCTTAGAAAGAATAGATAATGCAGGTTTGGGTTCATATTCAAATTATGTCAAAATTATTGATGCACTCCAAGGCGTGCTTGGAATAGATTATATCGCGCGGCAGTTTTCAGATGCGCCCTCCAAGCATGAAACAGGATCATTTCTCGCGCAAAATAGCCTTGCAATAAAGAAAAAACTGAACACTATTCTTGAGTCTTCTGGCGATCATGTTTTTGAATTAGGAAGTGAGATTGTTAGTAAAAAGTATCGGCCTGAAGAATCCAATACCTTGACTTCCGAGCTTGTTTCGTATCTGCGCCTGCTCAAGTCCTATAAGAACCGCGAGATATTCTTGTATCCGCCAAATAAAAAAGGCGAGATAATTAAGGCTATTAATGCACTCGCCGACAGCCCCAATTTGGCTTCAAGCAGCGCGTCTGCACTTGCCACTAATGTCTTTTCATATTTTGATTTGTTAAGATATGGCAAAACCGGAGTGACAGCCTCCCCCAGAGTATTCTGCCTTGAGTCAACTGACAGCTTGCAATACGAGGATTTTGTCAAGGTCTACTCGCATTCCGTTGTGGACAAATATGCGCCCTATCACTATTACAAGGCAACAACCTATGTCCCCGGCGGCCCGATTCATGTTGATAATGAGAGGAATAGGATTACTGTCTTGGCAATGAATAAACTGCCAAAACCTGATGTTATGTTCGCCGGCACGCATAAGAAATTGGTTCTTCTTGCGGCTGCTGAAATGTATTTCAAAAACAACAGCCTATCGCACTCAGATATGGAGTTGGCAGATTCGGCAAGAAATGCGCTTATTCTCGGGCTTCTCCACAGGGCAAATATCTCTCTGACCAAAAATGAAATGCTTGTGATTAGGCAGTTTCAGTCCTATGAGTCGCTTTTTGGCGGCGACGCTGCGCTTTTGCAGAAATATTTCTCCAATGGCCTTAGCATGAAAGATGCGCTCCCCCGTGGACCGGGCATGCAGAAATTGCCCACAGCAATGCCTCTGTATTTTGAAGAGCTGAACACCTATTTCGGCATTTTGGGCAGATACGCACCTAATGCGCATACTGGCAAATCCGATATTCACCTGGATGAATATGTGTTCAAGGATTTCGAGTCTGACTTCAATAAGAACAATTACTTGGGAACATTGAAGCTTCTGTCCCACGCAGTTCCCAGCCTGCCGCCATTCTACCGCATGGCATTGTGCAGCAATCTGCTGACATTGCTGAAAACAAAGGATTCGCTGAAGGCTCCCAATGTGGCGCAGGCATGCCTGTCACTATCCTCTGCGCATGGGACTCATTCCCCGCTTTCAGGCCAGGTGCACTCGCTTTTCTTTTTAGGGGAATCACGGAATTCTCCTTCCTGGGCGTCTTACATGGAAGTCCATAGGCGCGTCCAGAGGAATATAATCAAGCATGGCACGTACTCAAATGATATTTTTGAAGGCATTGACACTGAAAAGAATCTCAAAAACGCGCTAAGCAGGCTGCCAAAGAGGGCTGAGGATGATTATATCAACACAGTTCTCTTGGACATATCCTTGGCTGCCGGCAAAAAGGTGTCTGGCGCTCATGTCCCGTCAATTTCAGATTCTTTGCCCCCTGCCGAATTTGAAACGGACAATACTGAATTGCGCTATCTTATTGAGTATTATTG
>JAKALW010000082.1 GCA_021823945.1 Microcaldota archaeon | reverse complement strand
CATCTCAAGGTCCAGGAAAAGAAACTGTCGACAAGCCAAATTGTTTTTTCAGGAATCATCGCATCGGCTTTGACATTGCCCTATGTCTGGTTCGTCCTGCCGGCATTTTTTGGCAGTTATTGGGTTTATGTATTCTTCGCCGAGGCTTTCGCGGTTATTGCCGAGGCTGTGATGTATTATTTCCTTCTCAGGCAGGGTTTCAGGAGGGCATTTCTTCTCTCGCTTGCATGCAATGCGGTTTCTTTCCTGCTGGGCTTGGCGCTGTGGAAAATAATTGGATAATGTCCGCTTGGATTGGCGCTGTGGAAAATAATTGGATAATGCCCGCTTGGATTGGCGCTGTGGAAAATAATTGGATAATGCCTGCTTGGATTGGCGCTGTGGAAAATAATTGGATAATGCCTGCTTGGATTGGCGTAGTGGAGCATAATCTGAAATAGAATTAGGCTTTGGAAAATAATCAGAAATTGAATTAGATGCCTTGAAATTGAATTAATTGCCTTGAAAAAGAATTAGTTGTCTTGCTTTTTTCCCTGAATTATCCTAAACTTTTTTTGCTATTCCCCGTCAACGTTTTCGGGAGCGTCGTCCCGGCCGGCGCCGGCATCCGCGCCCTCGATTTCCCCAGCGCCTACAATGTCCCCTTCGCCCTCTTCGTCATCCGCGCCGCCGCCCGTGCCATCGCCTGCCGGGGTTTCAGGCTCGCGCTGGAACTTCTTTTTCCTGCGCCTCAGCTTGCCATGCTCGATTTCTTCGGATATGATTTTTTGGTATTCGGTCTCCGTGTCAAGACCGAGGCTGTATTTCCTGAAATACCTGACAATGTTGTCAATGTCGCGCCTGAGGAATTCGTGGGCCTTGGGATGCTTTATCAGGACTCCCTGCCCCGCGTCTATGATATAGGGGCCCTTGTCAGTCATCATGATGTTGTACTCCGAGATGTCGGCGTGCACCAAGCCGGCCCTGTACATCCTCGCTATGTCGTCAAGAATAGACCTGGCGTCAGATTCGGGTGCCAGGGAGCCTGCCTGGAAAAGCGTGGAATATGCCATGCCGCCAACGCCGAGGAATTCCATGATTAGGACGTTAGCGTGGCAGATGAGCGGGTGCGGCGAATGCACTCCCGCCTCCTCCATGATTTGGAGGTTCTTGAACTCCTTCCTTGTCCACGCATTGATGATGTCGAACTTGTTGTCTGAAATGCCCTTGAACCTCGGGTCGCTGACAAGATAGTCCTCCATTGCCCTGAAAGTCGACGTCTCAATCCTGAAGATTTTCACGGCGAGGTTCCTGCCGTCAAGCGTGGTGGCGTGGAACACGTCGGCCTCCTTGCCCGTTGAAATGGGATAGTCCAGCGACTCAATGACGCGCTTTTTCAGGAATTTCGAAATCACAAGCAGGGTGTGCCTGTCGAATACTCCCGTCTCTATCTTGCGCTCCGGCTTTGTGACCTTCACTTCCCTGTCGGGGCGTTTCCTTGTTGACGTTCTTTGCGACAAAATTTTACCTCAAAACAATGATTGCTTCTGCCGGGCCCGAATCGCTTCCTTGTCCTATTTTGCAGCTTTGCGTTGCAATTGCTTAATCAAAAACTTTGCCCAGCCTGGCTTAACCTGTGTTTCCTGAATCAATATGTGCCGCCTGAGATTAATAATACGTCCCCTTCTTTTATCCCGTGCGCCTTCGCGTATCCCGCGGGGACTTCAAGCACCATGTCGGCCCCGCCGCCCGAATAGTCGATGGGGCACGGGTCCGACTTGCACGGCTGGAAATTCCTGGTGATTTTTATTATTTGATATGATTTGCCATTCATGCCGTTTGCTGGATTGCCTGTGCCTTGCTGATTTCCATTACCGGAATCCTGGACTGGCTTTGCATAGATTATGTCGAGAGGGATTTTCATGTTCTTCATGTAAAACCCGTAATTGCCGGCTTGCGCGAACGGGAAAATCATGCCTGAGCCTTCCGCCAGGCTTTCCCTGTACATAAGCCCGAACTCCTGCTGCTCCTGACTCTTTGCCACCTGCGCATGGACACTTATGTTCCCGTTTGCAGTGATTATCATGACAGTCACATTGTCATACGTGAACTGGCTTGACTCCGGCGGAGGCTGGCTTGTGCCTGCGCAGCCCGCAGCTAAGACAAATGCAAATAGCGCAAGGGCGAGCAGGGCAAAACCTGATTTTTCCATGTTTTCATATTCTCCTTATCTTGATATAAATATTGGCATCTTTTCACCGAAGAATGCTACATTCATTTCTTGGCATCAAAACGCGAAAGAATGCTACATTCATTTCAAACCATAGTTAAGTAGTTTCGAAATGAATGTTGCACGCGTAAATGATTCTCTGCCAAGAGAACCACTGGAAAACCACCCGCTTGAACCTTTAAATAGGGCGATTCAGGCACATGTTATGTCAGGTGACCGACATGAAAATTTCCATTAACAACCTGACAATGAAGGAAGTCGCGAAAATCGCAAGCAAGATGGGCTGGTCCGAAGTGGCCCTGACGACTGACCGGGGGTTCGCGTATCTTGAGCAGGACTCCAATCCTGTTGCCATAGGGCTTGCAGCCCGGGGCAATAAGCCGGTGGGGATTGAGGCAATTATAGGCGAGAGCATTGACAGGATAGTGTTCTAGTTTCTATTTTTAGGGGGGCACTTGCCTCTCCCACCCAATTTTTCTTGGCAGCGCAACACTGACGCGTGCAAACGATAGCCCACTTTTTCGCCGCCAGCGAAAAAGGGGCCCCTTTTTCCTGTGGAAAAAGTGGGCGGTCTGTCCGCAAATGTGCGCGCAAAGCAATTGCAAAATATTCGCGTAATCCGCTATCGTTTGTGCAACATTCATTTCTTGGCAGCCTAACCAGGTACGCGCAACAGTCATTTCTTTTCCAATTAGTATATTTCCTATTTCTTCAAGTGCTCCTTGAAATAATCAAGGGGCCCTGAAATCTGGAAATCCCACCTTGACGCATAGCCCATGTCCGCGTAATTGTCAAGGAGGTATGGGTGGGGGAAGAAGTTCGGGACAGTGACGAAGTAATTCTCAATGTCCGAGTGCGGGAGCGAGAAGCCGTCTTTCCCATACACCTCCTGCACTCGGGAATTCGTCCGCGCCTGCTCCTGGGACACTATTGCGTTTTGAATCGGCTTGTGCGAGAATGTGAAACGCGCCTGTTTTTTTTCAATCTTTGAATCAAGCAGGCTCTGGAATGCAATTTCCTTGTCTGCCTTGATTGTGATTGCGCCGTTTGGCTCGATTTGCGCGTCAACCTCGGCAAGCGGTATTGTGAAAAGGTAATATGACTGGAACGTGTCCTCAAACCCGCTTTTGGCGGGAAACTTCGAGACGACCACAAGCCTGTCGCTCTTGATTCCAATCCCTCGCGTAGAGTCGTGCGACCATTTCTTTGGCTGTGACTCGCCATTGATAGAGAGCATCTGGAAATAATTTGTCGGGACGGCAAGCGGCGCCCGCGGCTCGAAAATCGGGAAATCCATCCTAAGGGGCCACTTGATTGAGGACCAAAGTTCTGCCTGGATGCCCTCTTCCTTGTGCTTTTTGACACGGGCAGAATCGCGTAGCACCCACTCTTCCATTTTCTTGGCGTATGGCCCGCTGCTTGCAATGTCGCAGATTTTGCACATTACTTCCTACCTGGAAGGGAATTGCCTTGCATGGCTTAAAATTATGCCTGATTTATGGGGCTTGGCACAAAGGCTTGCGCTAAGGGAATTCCAAAGCGCCCTTTTTTCCTTCTTTGCTTCAAGGCGCGGCTTTACTGCTTGCTCTCCTGGGCAGGCGCGGGCTTTGCAGCTTCCGCATCCGCCTTTTTCTCTGGCTCGATTACGTCAAAGCCCTTGATTTCAGGGATGTAGAACTTTATGCTTTCAAGGAGCAGGATTTTCTTGATTTGGTACTCGCGCGCATCGCTTGTCTCCAGGAACTTGACTTTGAGCTTGTCGCCGACCATCTCGCACTCTGTTTTTATCTGGTGCATTTCCATCAACGCGGCGACTTTCTCTATTGTCTCGTGGAAAACGTGCTCGAGCCTGAGGGTATAGACCACTGCCTCGTCCGCAAGCGGGTGGTTGAAGTCCACAAGTATCCTTCCGGACGAAACGCTCTTGACAACCGCCTGGTTGCCGTCAAGCTCCACAACGAGGCCGGGGAAAGGCGCTATCTTGTTGTCCCTGAAAGCTGTTGCCGGGACAACCCTGACAAGCTCCTTTGTGCGAAAGCCGAAAGCGTCCTGGGGCTGGATAGTGACCTCCTTCAGGTCGCCAGTCCTCATGGTGGAGAGCGCGCGCTCCACGCCTTTTAGGAGCTTGCCCCTGCCAAAAGCCGCGATTGCGGGCATGTAGACTTTCTCAGGGTCGAACACCCCGAACCTCTTTGCGTCGTCCGGGCTTGTGGTGTCGAATATGGCGCCCGTGCTTGCCACCCTGCCGGTGTAGTTTATCCTGACGAAATCGCCATCCTGGGGTATCTGTGAATTCGCGGCTTGTGCCATCCTATATCACCATGTTTAAATATTTGCATCTCCAAATCAAATTCCTGCCTAGGGCCTGATTTTAAGCTAAAAACCGGCTTTACGACTGGCAGTTATTCTTGCTATTCCTATATGGAGTATGTTAAAGTTTTATGGAATATGTTAATGTTTTGGTGTAATTATGGACATGGACAAACTATTAAAGGTATTTGATGGCGTCAGCATTGGCAACCTGTTTACCAAGGACAATGCCATCAAGGTATTCGTGCTTATCATGGTGTTGGCTTTCATGCTTGAGATGGTATCGCTTGGCTATCTCGGCGGGCTTTCAAACGGCGCAGCTTCTGGCTCTGCCACAAACTCGAGCGTGCCAGCGGTTGTTTACGGCACTGTCACTGCCAACGGCACAATAGCGTCATTTGACCCCGTGCTTTACATCACGGGCCCGGACCTGGACAGGGCGCCGCCAGTGGTTGACAAGCTCATATCGGAAGGCATTGCCACTTATTCAGTGCCGGGCGGTAACGGCACATTGCTTGTCAACCTCGTTTCCGCATCTTCAGTCCAGGCCGCGGCAGCCGAGTTTTCCGGGCTTAATGTCTCTGTCTTTGCGCCGGCGCAAATACAGTTCAGCGGCAACCTGAACATGGTCGACAACAATGGGAACACGATAAGCCTCATTCCCACCCCAATATCCTACCAACTGACCCCCTCCATAAAGAAAGGCGGGAACATACTGGTCTCCTTCAGCGCACGCGGCGACCTGATTCAGGGCAGCCCCGCAAATGAATACACCCTTACTGGCTGGGGCAGCGTCTCCATACTCCCGACAAGCGCGACTGTCCTTGCAAACCTGCCTGTGCTTTCCAAGAAGTCGGACCTCCTGTCCGTGAGCATACCGTGGATTGCCCGCTCGGCAGTCTCAAAACAGGAAGTTGTTTCTGCCCTGTCAGGGTTCAATGGCACGCAGGTCACATACACGAAGAGGTCGTATATTGAGTTCGGCACGCCGCTCACGCAGGCCCAGTACAATGCCCTGAGCGCGGCAAAGCCGGCTTATGTCACAAGCCTCCAGCCAAACTATGCCGGCGTCCAGGACGGCTTTGTGAACACGTCTTCGGTGCTGGCGGACATGACTGCATACAGCCCGGGGTTCCCGACTTCTGACCTCACTGTTTCATTCTCTGGCAACTCAAGCGACGTCTCAAGCGCGCTTTCTGCATACCTTGCATCGAAGAACATAACCGCGCAGCCAACAATG
>JAKALW010000081.1 GCA_021823945.1 Microcaldota archaeon | reverse complement strand
TTCCGATCTGCAGCTCTCCACTATTATTTTCCTGTCGTCGTCAGTCATGTCCAGGCTGTCTATCATCATGAGAGTGCGAATGTCGATGTCGGCCTCGCACCTGCCAAGCCTGAGCATTTCCTGGACGTGCGAGTCCTTGAAAAAAAGCGTGCCGTTGAGCTCGTTGTATTCCTTGTCGAATGTCCCGCCTGTTACGAAAATCCGGATTGCCATGGCGAATCACCTTAGGTGTTTTTGATTTTGCGGGCACACTTGTCCTTTCTTTTATCGGTCCTGTTTCCTTTATTTTTCAGTATTTTGTCATCGGACAAGGTGCCGCAATTTTCTTCACTCCGTTCGCAAGTTCATGCGGGCGCAGCTGTGCTCATTTCATTCGCACATCGCGCCCTCAATTCCTCGCTGCGCTCGCAAAATGCGGGCATACATGTCCTCGCTGATGCTCGGACATGATGCCCTCAAAATGCTTCACTTCGTTTCGCATTTTGCGGGTGGTGGGATTTGAACCCACGTAGGCGCTAGGCCACGGGATGTCTATATCCCTTTTTTTTGTTAGCGCTTTTTTGGATAGCGCATGCGACAAAAAAGGGTTACTTAAGTCCTGCCCATTAGACCGGGCTCTGGTACACCCGCAGATAGGATTTGGGCATTTTGGCTTAAAAAGAGTGGTGGGGCGCCACGCGCCAATTGTCAGCACATGCTTTGTGCCCAGCTGGAGGAAAATGCCTTGGCACGCAGTGCCTCAAAACCCGCCCTTCAGCGTCTCCGCAATTTTCTAGCGCCCCCAGGAATATTTTTTAATCTGCGGGAGGCAATTCTCCTGCGCAACATGCGGCATTTTCCGCTCCTGCGCGCAAAGGGAGGGGTCAAAATGCAAGTCCAACAGGGCAATAGCGCTCTCATAAGCTCGAAGAACATGGGCAATGTGACGGTCTACAAGTTCGACGCGTCCAAGTATCCCCCTTTTTTCAAAAAGCCCTTTGGTGCGCACGTCCCGGCCGGCGTCGAATACTTGGTAGCCTACAACCGCAATGCAACCAACCATTCCCTGCTCTTTCCTTTCAATTTCCGTGGCTGCGCGCCCTTGCCAGGGCCCAGCACTCGCAAAACCTCTGCAGTAATGACTGGGTATTCTGGCGTGTTCGTCCCTGTAGTGGTAAAGCCAGCCCGCGAGGTCTTCTTTTCCGGAGACCTGAAACTAGCCCCAACTTCGTTTGGCGAGGCGGCAACTCTTATCCGGCTTGAAAAGGAAGGATATGACGCGGAAAAGCCACTCGCGGTATATGTCGACAGGTGGAAGCGCCAGTTTCTCATATGCTCCTTTGTCCACGGCTATCTGATGGAAGTGCCTGCGCTGAAATTCAGCGTAATTGCCGGCAGGGGTTTTGGCATTGTGAGGGGCCTTGAAAATGCCAAAGTCCTGGTTACTGGCAGGTCGCAAGGCGTGCTCGTGGACGCGGAAGGGGTTACATTTGCGGACAAGGAGCCTATCGGCAGCAGGAAAATAAGCATGGCAGATTCTCTCGAAGTGCATTCGCAAAGCTTCGAGTTTTTCTACAACAGGCTCTGGCATGGCGCCAAGGCAAAGCTTGGCCTGGCCCGGGCATAACAGCTGGAGCCGCCTTCTGCTTCTCCGGCAAAACGCGAAACTGGAAAAAATGAAAAAATAAGGGCGGGAGTTTTCACTCCTTTGCCAGCTTTATGTCGTCTTGCAAATCCTGCAGGTCCTGCTCGTGCTTTTCCTCGTCCTCCATGATTTTCCTTACCATGTTGAGGGTTATCATGTCGCTTGAGCCCTTGAGTTTCTGGAGGATGCTGAAATACGCCCCAATGGCGCACTGTTCGCCCTTGACATTCTGGGCAAGGATTATCTCCACGTTCGGGTCCTTTGGCGCGTCATAGCCGCAGTTGGTTTTCTTTGCGTGCTCGCTGGGGTCGAGTATCGGCGTGCCGCCAAGCTGGATAATCCTTTCGGCAAGCATTCCCGCGTGCTTGAACTCTTCTCCCGCGTGCTCTTTGAGCTCTTTTTGCACGTCCGGCCTTAGCGGGCCCTTGACAATGAGCGCGCCTGCCCAGTACTGGTAGTAGGCAAGCCATTCGTCCGCAAGCGCCTTATTCAGCAATTCGACGGTTTCCTTGGCGCCTGGGCCTGCGACCTCTATAGCTTTTGTTCCCATATTATCTACCTCAACAATTCGTAGCTGCGCACCGCTGGAAATGGGTATTGCACTGCCCTGGTTATAATGATTCCGCATGAAATATCCTGGCAACCAAAAGCCTGCCAAACATGGTTTTGCCATTTTCCCGTGTGTCCTCATGAAAAATCCAGATTATTCCGAAATATTCTCGCGCAATTATCCCACCCTGTCAGGCGCGCAGCAGGACAAGATACGGCATGCCAAGGTCGCAGTCGCAGGGCTTGGCGGGCTTGGCGGCTCCGCTTTTGAGGCATTGGTGCGCATGGGATTCGAGGATATCCTAGTGGTGGACTGCGACGCATTTGAAAAGTCCAACCTGAACAGGCAGAAGCTTTCTACTCTTAATTCGATTGGCATGAGAAAAACAGCCACAGCTAAAAAATTCGCGAAGTCCATAAATCCGAACTGCAAGGTCAGGGCAATAAACGGCAAAATCGAGGGCAAGAACGCGCGCCTTGCTGCAAAATGGGCTGACATAGTTGTTGACTGCCTTGACAATCCATATTCCCGCCTTGCCTTGCATGAAGCCTGTGAAAAGGCGGGCAAGCCCTGCGTTTTCGGTTCCGCAAGCGGCGCCTATGGCATGGCGGCAGTGTTCAAAAAAACAGGCTTCAAAAAAGCGTTTTCCAGGCTTTTCGCTGCTGGACATGGCAGAAGCAAACCCTGCGCAGCCGAAGGCTGGAAATGCGCGAGCGTCATCGCCACTGCGCCAAACATTATCGGGCTCGCGCAGGCTCAGCTCGCGCTCAATCTTGTTTTGGAAAAGCCTGTCCCGCAAGCCCGCGCGTTTCTTGTGTTTGACGGATTTTCAGCGCAGCTTTTCAGGCATGCCCGGCTCTGATTTTCCCAAGGCACGTATCCGATGGAAAGCCTGATGCGCGGCTTGATGGTTCCGCCTCGCCGTGCGCATGCCCTGGAAAACGGTTCGCGGAAAAGCCCGCATAACCTTAAATATATTTTTTATGCATATATTACCCATAAAGTATTATTGGGCATGTTTCTGTTGGAGGGTATTTGTTGTGCTATCAATCACCAAAAAAGCCGATTACGCAGTGCGAATAATCGCATTCCTTGCGAACACCCCTCCGGAGAGCTATGTTTCGTCCACCGAAGTATCGAAAAAAACGCTCGTGCCTCGGAAATTCCTCGCGCGAATAGTGCTTGACCTTATCCATGCGGGCTGGATAGAGTCCAACAGGGGCTCAAAAGGCGGCATCAGGCTCTCAAAAAATGCCTCAGAGGCCACCCTCTCGAAAGTAGTCGAGCTTGTGGACGGGCCTATAGCCCTGAACGACTGCTGTTCCCCTAATTCAAAATGCGCGTTCAGGAAAGTGTGCAAAATCCACCCTGTCTGGGTGTCAGCGCAGGCGGAAATGAGGAAAGTCCTTGACAATTGCTATATAGTGAAAGAGGCAAGGAAAAAATAGCGGCTCTTGGCATATCCGCCATCGTTCGCGCGTCAAGAATAGGCTGCCACGGAATGTTGCACGCGTCTGGGATAAGCCGCCAATCTACGCGCTCCAGTACTTCTTTGTCCTGATGAACTGCTTTTGCGCCTCGAGCAGGTCTGCAAAGAAAAGCTCGTCGTCCTTCCTCAGTTTCCCAAGCACACGCGCGGCGGTCTTCGGACCGACTCCAAAAGCAGTCATTGCCCACGCGCCGCGCTTGCCATAGGCCTCAATCAGGCTCGCGGAAAGCATCCTGTCCTCCTTTGACATCTTCTTGTCGGCCTTGATTTTGCTGTCGCCCACAAGCGCCATAAGCGGGCTTTTGCAGTGCTGGCAGGTTATCCTGTTTTCAAGGGCAGCAGCCTGGTAATATGATATTTTCTTGCAATACGTGCACTCGAACTTCAGCATTTTTGAAAGCAGTCCCCTCTTGAACGACTCTACAATCGTGCTGTATGGCTGGACAGGCTCCAATAGTTCCAGCGCTCGAATCTGGACAAGCCCCGCCTCTGAGATTTTTGAGAATGATTTCACGTCCTCGGCAATCACCTTGAACTCGCCCATCTCAATTGCGGCAAAATACTCCTGCGTCCCGGCATAATCCAGGTATTGCCGCGCAACTGTCCGTTTCGTCTCGTCGAAAACGCTTGATTTTTCCAAAAGCCCCATCAATGTCCTGCCAATAGTGGCGTCCTCTGACAGCACGCCCATTCCCCTCGCCACGTGGTTAAGCTTGTACCTGAAAAGCCCCCAGTTCGAGCAGTCGGACCACAATACCCAGTCCATTGTCCTGCCTATCTCCAAAAACGCGGCCTTGACGTCCTGCGCCTTAATGGGCCTTGAGGATTTCAGGATTATCCTGTACGGGTCGGACATTATGTATGGCTGCCTTTTCGACTTCATCCCGAGCACGAGGCTTAGGCACCTGCCAATAGTCGTGTTTATCCTTGTGCCCTGGCACGTGTTGATTACCGCGGTGTCGGCGCGCGCCTCTATGACTATGTGTCCGGTGTTTGCGAACGTGCCGTCAATGTCATAGGGTTTTTTCAAAGCGCCGAATTCCGCGGACAGCTTTGCCCACCTGCCTTCATGTATCTCGTGCCTGAGCATTGCGACGTCAAATGCAGTTTTCCTGCTCACCGGAAGCTCGTCGCCTGACCAGTCCGGCGGAGACAGTGCCAAATCCTGGCTTTGCTCCACGAAAATCTCGTCCTCGTGGATTCCAGTGACTGTCCAGGGCAGCCCGCGGCTTATGAACCCTGCGCCCACATCGAGCATGCTCGCGAATGCCTCGTCAAGCGTGGCTATGTGCTTGTTGCTCTCGGTGTTCGTAATCTTGTATTTCTTCGATTTTGGGATTGTAGAGAGGTGCGAGAAGTAATAGTTTCTTGTGCCCGCGTTTTTCACAACCTGCCCTGTCTCAGGCGAGTATGACAGGAGCCTTGCCGAAGCCATGGACTCCGCTATTTTCCCAAGCTCTTCAATGGTTATGGCGTAGGCCGGGCTTTTTGATAGGACGCCATGCACGGATGCAAGCGGCACTGGCGCGTCCGTGATTATGCAAAAGCCGGCAAGCTCGTGCGCTATCACGTCAAGCGCGCCTGATTCCATTTTCTCGGGGTCAGTGTAATTTTCGCGCGCCGCCTTTGCAATGGCAACCGACTCAAGCAGGTCGTCCTCGTCCGCCGGGAAAATTATCCCTGAAGGCACAAGCCCAATCCTGTGCCCCGACCTTCCTATCCTTTGGAGAAGCCTTCCCGACTGGCGCGGGGACATGTATTGTATGACGTCGGAAACGTCGCCAATGTCAATCCCCAACTCGAGCGAGGACGTGCAAACAAGCGCGTCAAGTTTCCCGGCCTTGAAATCCTCCTCTGCTTTGAGCCTCGCTTCCTTTGCAAGCGAGCCGTGGTGGACCGACACCTTGGCCCCGCTTGCTATGAGCCTCGACGACAAATTCTCTGCAATGTGGCGGGTGTTTACGAAAATCAGGACCTTCCTGTCCTTTATCCAGGCGATAATTTCCCTCAGCCGCGCGGCGGCTGGCGCGTCAATGTACAGGTCGTTTGCGGTTTTCGAGTCCTCGGGCTTTGGCTCGCTTGCGCATATCTCGATTTCCACTGGCCGGG
>JAKALW010000080.1 GCA_021823945.1 Microcaldota archaeon | reverse complement strand
CGGATGGACAGCTTGGCAGCAACATCGCGCAGCGGGCGAATAAACGCGGAAATGCGTGCTGGCATGACTTCACAGCTTTCCATGTCGACAATGAATTTGGAACGCTTTTCGTGGAACCCGACCAGCCTGCCATTGAGGAATACCGAAGTCTTCTGTCCTGCGACCCTGGCTTTTCTTTTTGCCATCCAAAACCACCCAATAATTATGATATGCCTTGCCGAAAACTTTGCGCGCCTAAATCTTCACGTCAAGTTTCCTCAGCTCGTTTTCGACCTTATCCTCGTTTTCGCCTATCGAGACGGAACAGAGGAGCGCCAGGTTCTTCACCAGCGCGCACGAGGGCCCTTCGGGCGACTCGTTGGGGCAAAGCTTGCCCCAGTGCGTGCCGTGCAGGTCACGGGCCTTGAAGTGCGGATGCTTCCTCGACAAAGGCGATATTATCCTCCTCAGGTGCGACGCGGTCGCGAGGAACGACGTGCGGTCGAGCAATTGCGACACGCCCGTCTGCCCTGCTATCCAGTTGCCGGTCGCGAGGGAATACCTTATCCTGTCTGTCAATGCGTCAGGCCTGACAAGGGTCTGGACAATGAGGCGCCTGCCCCTTGCGTCCGCCCTGCCGGCCTGGTATGAAACGTCCTTCACCAAGAACTGGAACGCGTACCTGAAAAGCTCCTCCATGAGGTCGCCCGAGAGTTTTATCCTCTTGTTCGCGTAGTGGTCCTTGTCGTCCTGCGCGATGTCCTTGTATGCGACGCGTATGGCGCGCTCCGCCATCTTGCAGAGGTAGTAAGCCTTCCTGAGCCTGTCCTGCGGCGTGCCGCCTATGTGCGGAAGGAGGTATTGGTCTATTAGGACTTCGCTCCTTTTCACCCTGTATTCGTCGGCCTGGCCGGGGGCGACTTTCTTGCCTATGTGCTCGAACGACGTGGCGCCGTTTTTCACGCCGTTGACGTCGTCGACCTCGAGGTTGAGCATCATGTCCGCCTGGACGTGCCTGTCCTGCGAGAAGGACGCGAGGATTTCCTTGTCGGTCTCAAGCCCGAGCGCGCGAAGCACGCTTGTGAACTGCAAATCCTTTGGAGCTGCCGGGAACACGACGCGCAGGTTGCCGTCGTTCGTGCGCTCCACCGCGCACCTTGCACGGAAGCCCCACCGCGTGGAGAATACCTTGGAGGTGATGATTGCGCCGTCCTTTTCCTTTGAGACGATAATGCGGTTTGGCGCCAGGTCCTCGATTGAGACGAGCGAGCGCTCGGAGCCGTTGATGATGAAATAGCCGCCCGGGTCGTTCGCGTCCTCGCCGTGCTCCACAAGCTCGTCCTCAGACAGGTTTGAGAGGTGGCACAGCTTTGAGCGCACCATGACCGGGAATTCGCCTATGAAGACTTCAGAATAAGTCGGTTTCTCGATGCCGTTGAACACCGGGATGATTTCAAGGATGATAGGGGCGGCGTACGTGAGGTTCCTTAGCCTCGCCTCCATGGGGTAGATGGGGCGCTTTGAGCCGTCGGCCTCGACAATCATTGGCTTTTCAAGCCTGACTTTGCCAAGCTTGAGCTCGAAGCCCTCTATTGACGGTTGGATGTTGCCGAACCTCTTTATCACGGACTGGATGCCGAAATCGGAATATTCCGAGGCCAGGCCGCTCTCTATGAACTTGTTGTAAGAATCAAGATGCTGTTTCACGAGGCTGTTCTCTTTAAAGTAGCTTTCAAGCAGTTGCTTTGCCATTGAATCCCCCACCGCGTATGAATATTTCCAAACCTGTAAAATTTCTTGCGCCCGGTTATCGGGGGCGCGCCGAAATGTTTGCAATGATAGCCGCGATTCTTTGCCAGATAAAAAAAAACGGCGTGCGGCAAACACACTAGCTATTCCAATTGAAGCCAAAGCCGCCAATTTACTTAATTACAAGGCGGTAGTATGTGTTTTTGCCAGTGGCGTCCTCGCGCGAAATCTTCACTATGTCGCCCGAAGAAGCCTCTATGCCAAATAGTTTCAAGCCAGGATCCGAAATATGGATTTTTGGCATTGATGCCATGGGTATCCTAGCAAGGAGCTCGTCTTTTTCCGCAGGCAAAAGAATCTCGTGCTTAGGCACCAAATTATGACGTATAATATCGTTTTTTTCCAAAGACAAAGTAACACCACTGACCAAAAGCGTGCAGATAATTATGTTAACACCAATTTATAAAGATATTTATGTTTCTGTTACGGGGCGAAACGCACTGGAAACAAAGGGATGCCACAAACCGCGGGCAAAAACCATTGCCCGGCGCGCGTTTTTTCCTGTTATTATAATCGTATATAAACGTATTGCGGCAATAAGCCAAACTATGTCTCAATGCAAGGCATGCACAAGGAAGGTATAGCGATGCAGGATGAAAACGGGCAGGGCGCGCCCTCCCAAAGGAAGCAGGACCTCAAGTACTCTATTTACGACGGCAGCCTGTTTTCAGTGATGAGTGGGTTTGGCGACAACTTCCTCTCGGCAGCCGCAGTGATTGGCGGCGCATCGTCATTTGACATCGGCCTGCTCTCAGCAGTGCCCTATGCCGCTGGCTCGCTTTTCCAGTTTTTCTCAAGCCCGCTCATCCGCGCGCTCAAAAGCAGGAAAACCCTGGTTGTAGGCGGAGTGGCTTTGCAGGCTCTCACCTGGCTAATAGTTGCGCTCATAATGTTTTATCCGGGGAAGCTGCCATTTGTTGCGCTGTTGGCCGCATATTCAGTCGGCTTCGGCATAAACCTCATGATAAATCCCGCATGGTCAAGCTGGATTGCCGACCTGGTGCCGGACAATGAAAGGGCGAAGTTCTTCGCCGAGCGCAACAGGTATGTTTACCTGCTCTTGTTCACTGCGACTTTCCTCGGCGGCATTATCCTGAGCGACCTGAACGCGGGGATAGGTGAGAAGGCGGCGTTCGCGGTGATATTCTTCCTGGCATGCATGGCGCGCGCCATAGGCGCCTTTTTCCTTCTCAAGACGAGTGAACCGGAATTCAAGCCCATGCTCATGCACGAGGTGGCATTGAAACACCTTTTCCTCCTGCCATCGTACAAAAACGAGCTTTCTGTAATCCTTTTCCTAAGCGTGATGAACTTCTCCGCCCAGATTGCGGCGCCGTTTTTCACGCCATACATGATAACGAACCTTAATTTCGACCTTGGCATGGTGGGCGCAATCACCTCGATTTCAATCATAATGAAGATGGTGTCCCAGAGGTACTGGGGCTCGATGATAGACGCCTATGGGAACAGGACAGTGCTAATCTGCTGCGGCATTGGCGCCGCGCTCGTGCCCGCCATATGGCTCATGTCAACCGATTTTGTCCATATAATGCTCTTCAACGCGTTTTCGGGATTTGTCTGGGGCGGGTTCGAGCTGACCTCGTTCAATTTCCTGCTTGCAACAGTGCCGCGCGAACTAAGGGCGTCCTACATGTCAAAATACAACCTCTTCAACGGGATACTATACGCGCTTGGAAGCGTAGCGGGCGGAGTTGCGCTGGCATTCCTTGGCACGGGAATATACTGGGGCTTTGCTGCCATACCAGTGATATTCCTGGTGTCCACGGGATTCAGGCTTGCGACAGTGCTGGTTTTCGCGCCAGTGCTTCCGAAAAAAGACCTGCCTGGCAAACAGGAGGACCGCGACCTGATAATCAAGATACTTGCTGTCAACCCTGCAATGGGCGCTGTGGCAACAGTGTTCAACGGTTGGAACATCACCCACAAGGCGATTGGCACAAGCGCGATGAAAAGCAAAATGCTGATAAACGGCATTGATGACAGGGCCAGGCAGGGCACGCGGCTGGTCAGCGAAATCAGGCGCGGCGCCCTAAAGGAAATGGAAAAGGATGCAGAAGCGGGAAAGAGGCTTGTGCGCGAGTTAAGGAAGATGGGGCAGGAGGAAAAGGAAGGGAAGAAATAGGCAATTTTTGCCCGGGTATTCTGCCAATTTGCGGCATGCGCTTTTGCGCCCGGAAGCCCTATTTCTCTTTTTCAAAATAGCCGGTCCGGAGATTTTTCCTTACATTTGACGCGTGGAAAACCCTGCCGTTCATGGCGACATACACTCCTTTTGGCAATGACTGTACAGCCGCGAACGCGAAGCCTATGTTGAATTTGGCGTCAGAAGCGGATTTTGCGGCCGGCGTGATGGCCCCCGTAGCCACGATTGTCTTGCCAAGCTTTTTTCCCGCAAGGAATTTAGCTGTGGCCGCCATTGTGAAGCTTCCGTGCGTGATGAGGATTCTGCCCTCCTTGCATTTTCCGCACGCAGTGGCAATTGTTTCCAAATCTGCATGAGTGATGAACCTGCTGTCCTTGAGAAAAAGGGTTGTGACCGCATAATCCGCGCTGATTCTCGCGTCGCGCAGAAGCGCCTGCACCTTGCTTGATTTCCTTTTCGGGGCATCGCTTTCGCGGGCGTAATCAAACCCGTCAAGAGTGCCGCCAGTGACAAAAACCCTAATAGCCATCGAGTCGCCTAAAGAAGCTTCAGCTTCGAAGTGAACTTGTCAATCTGCGCGCTGTCCCACGGCCCAATTGAAAAACATGTGGCAGTGCCCGGCTCGAGCTGCGTCATGCCGGCGTCCTGGACCATAGCGCAGGGAATTTCGCGCTTCACTTGCGAAAACAGCTCGAAGAATTCCTTTTCAGTCGCGATTTTGAGGACAATCTTTTTTTGCCCGCCTTGCTCCCATGCCTCTGCTATGCTTGAGTCGCGGGACATGACTTTGACATACCCAAGGACAGCCGCGTGGGCAGCCTGCCCCGCAATCTTGCCCTTGCCCATGTCAAGGTCTGTGCGCATGATTATTGCCTGCTTGATTTCCATTCCAATTCAACCTGCCAAACCAAATTCCTGCCAGTTCTTTGCATGCTGCCAAATCAACTTGCCATTTGGCCGATGCAACCTGCCTGAATTGTGTTTTTGCCTACTGGAATTGTTGCCATTGAACCTTTATATTCGTGAGTTTGCCTAAGTGAGCAATATGTTGAACGGGTTTGAAGGCGCGATTGGGAAGGCGGCGCACATACAAAGCGAGATTGCCAAAGCCGCCCTGCTTGTCAAGTCCAATGCGCCAAAAATCCAGCTTCCCGGGGCGGCGGAGGCGGGGCTTGCGAAAAAAACAGGAAAAAAAAGCCTCAACATGAAAGTGGCGGCAATTGACAGCGGCATGCTGACCTATTCATTCAGGTACCTCGACATAGCGGCCATACGCCCGGCGGGCGTGGTGTTCGATTACGCGGAATCAAGGCTCGTGGCGCACGAATATTACCCTTCGAAAAACCCGCCATTTCAGTCATTCGCCTGGAGCGCGCTCGAGTACATCGAGGCTGCGGGCGCGGCGTCCATTGCGCGCCTGAACTGCGAAGTCGGCATGGCGGCGCGGATTGCCGAGGAAAAAAAGCCTGGCATGATACTCATTGACGGCTCGCTTGTGCCGCTGATTTCGGACAAGCCGAAAACCGGCTCGCCACTCGAGGCGGAATATGGAAAGCTGATTGGAGAGTACAAGCGCCTCTTCACAGCATGCGAAGAAAATTCCATAACCCTCGTGGGGTTCGCAAAGGACTCGCGAGGCAGGAGGTTCGTGCAGTCCCTTGTCAAGGCAGGCGTAACGCTAAACGCGCTCGAGCGCGCGTCAGACCTCTCGATAATGCAGCACGTGCTTGACGGCGGGGAAAGGTCTGTTGCGCTCCCCTATGCCCAGGAGCAAAACACAAATCCCATACTTGCGGATTTCGGGCAGTGGGGCGGCAAGGCAATGGTATTCTACCTCAAGCCCTCGGATTTGTCGCAGGTGTACAGGATTGAATTCCTGAAAACGCCCGCAGCAAATGAGGACACGGTTGCCTCTGACTGCCTGGCGCTTTGCATGTTCGGGAAAAGATATCAATACCCGCCGCCCTTGATTGAG
>JAKALW010000079.1 GCA_021823945.1 Microcaldota archaeon | reverse complement strand
GTAATTGTACAGCGAGTTTACAAGGTTGTTGATGCTTGCGACCTGGCCCTGATTGATAATGCCAGTCTTTTGCGCGCCCGGGTCCGGAAGTGACGGGTTGAGCACAGTCATATTGACTGATTTCAGGGCAGTCCCGGAACTCGTGAAGGATGAGATGGATATATAATACTGGCCAAGCGCGTTGCCGTAAAGCGCGGGGTCTGATATGTATGTCTTGTTGCCCGTCGGGATGATTGCGAATGACGCGGAGCCGGACTCGTTAGCCATGACCACGCCAATGCTTGTGGGCTTGAGCGAATAATTTGACGAATTGCCAGACCAGACCTGGATTGGGGCGAATATGCTCACGCCATTGTATTCGGCAGCCTGGATTATGTCGCCAAAGTGCGAGCCGCCCGCTGAGTCATAGACATTGACAGTGACATTGTAAGGCCTGCCGGCGTACGTGAAATTTGTCGAGAGGTTCCCGTCAACGTAGACGTCCATGTAGACCACTTTGTAGATGGTCTTCTGGCTCGAGGCATTGTTGTTGGACTCGCTTATCTCGTTTTGGACATTGGAGCTGTCGCAGGATACCCAGAAAGTGGTCGGGCTGTCGGAAGGGTTTGAAAGGTTCCACATTGAAGTGTTGATGGTAATGCTTTCAGGAGTTGACGAGCCAGGCGGGATTTCGCCGGATACAAGGACCGAGCCAAGGACATTTGACGGGCTGATGCTGTTCTTGTAGAACGTGACATTGAACGGCGTAGATGCGTTGACGTTCCCCGCATTGGCCGCCATGGTGCTTATCGTGAGGTTGTCGCCGTTGTAGACAGTGCCGGAGGGCGAATACGATGGCGCGGAGCATGTCAAGTCAACGCCCACATAGAACTGTGTCGAAAAACCGTTGTAGACCAGGTACCTGGACTGGGCCTGCGCCTTCGCCTGCGCCGCTGTCACGCCTGTCTGGAGAAGCACGGTGCCAGTCCGCGTGGTAAGCGTTGAAGAGGAGCAGTTCTGCCCTATGGTGTCAGTGCACACGCCGATTGCAATCTGCTGGTTGTCCGAGGTTATGCTGGACGGCCCGGTTGTTGAGGTCCCTGTGATGGAGCTCATGCCAAGCAGGGTAACCTGCCCGGTGTTCTGATTATAGGTGGATGCGAAGGAAGGCACGGTAATCGAGCCCCTAAGCCAGCCGCCTGACTGGGGTATGTAAACAAAAGTGTCACTTGGGTCTGCGGAAGAATTCGCGGAAATGACGGCATAAACATATGCTGGGTATACTCCGGGCGTGTCAAGGGCCGAGGTTGTGTCCCTGTAATACGCGCCCGGGCTGCCCTGCTCGGAGCCGAACGGATCAAGCCCGTAATTGCCGTTCGTGGTGGTTGTGAACACATAGTAGCTCGAATTGACCAAGTAGGCGAAGCCGCCATAGGCGCCATTTGGCACATCGCCGGAGACAGTATAATAGACGCGCAGCTTTACATTTGGGTTGCTTGTGGTGCCGTCAAGGAAGTTCTTGGCGCTCGTGTCGTAATACAGCCCCACCGGCAAGCCGGTGCTGTCCGACGCAATGGTGGCGTTGAGTATGTAGGCATACGACAACTGGGCGGCAAGGAGCATGAAAATTAGCACTAGATGCAGCAATGGTTTTGGCGTATTGCCCAATTTCCTCCCCTCATCCTTATTGCGCCGATACATTTAAAATTACCCTTTTGTTTCCCTTGATTTCAGTTCACATACCCATTTTCATTATCAGTGCCAGTACGCATTATCAGTGCCAGTACGCATTATCAGTGCCAGTACGCATTATCATTTCCATCATGTCCCGTACGTAAGCCAGGCATTGAGCCTGTCATAAGCCCTAAACACGTAAAGTATGGCGGCGTCCAGGTTCGCCTTGTTTGGCAATGCGCCGCCGTTATACGAAGGCGTGACAGTATAATCCCGATTTGTCACTGTGAAATCCCTTGTGAAAAACGGAGAGCCATTTGGGTATTTGCCAATCAGGGTTAGGGAATAATTGCCGATTTTTGCCTCCTGCCCTATCACGCCGCCAGTGGGCGTTATCTCGAACTGGACATTGCCGTTCGAGTCTGCGGTTGTGTATGCATAGGCATAGTTTGAGACATTGGAGTCTGTGAACTGGTTCATTGCCCATGAAATGTACCCGTTCTTCTCGATTACCTCGATTTGCGCATTGGAAACTGGCGTGCCATTGGCATACATGAAAGTAAGGTTCAAGGCAATGGGCATCGCAGCCGCCACTGACGCGGGGAAGCCCGAGGACGTGTTGTCGGAATACGCGCTGACATTGTACGTAGGCCCGCCGCCGTATGTCATGTACGCGTCGTAAATCCTGAATATGAAATTGTTTTCCGCCTGGATGTTGGCCCTGTTTGGCGGATTTTTCAGGGAAGTCGCAGCCGCAGAGTCGGATGCCAGATCGCGCATGCTTAAGTTCAGGTAAACCGTTGCAAGTGTCGAGCCGTCTGCCCCCACAAGTTCCACCCTTGCGGAGTAATTGCCGATTTTAGGGTCGACAAACACGCTGCCTCCGGTGGGCACTATTGTGAACGTGGGATACGAGTTGTTCGCGCCCGCAGAGATATAGCCCACAGCCTCGTTTGACACATTGCTTTGCGTGTACTGGGGCAGCGCGAGCGGGAGCCAGGAATTGTCCTCTATCACGCGCACTCCAGTTCCGGCAGTGGCATTGACGATTGTCATGTTGATGGGCATGCCCGAGGTAGCCATGATTGTAGTGGCATTGCCGTCAATGACTACTGTGAAGTTCACTGGCACGCCCGTGCCATATGCACCTGTGAAGAAAAGCGTGACTGACTCGGTGAAATTGCAGGTTTGGTTGGCGCCTGTGAAATTGCCTGTAAGGCGCAATGACTCGTTTTTCGTGTTGTTGGTTCCATCAGGCGAAAAAAGGGATGATGACACGAAATAGCTGCCGTTTATCAGCAGCAGGTCATGGCCAGAAGTATAATTGAATATGTCGCAGGCCTGCAATGGGGCGCTTGTGCTGTTTGGAACGCTTGTCCATGATGAAACCGGGTTTGCGCACGCCGCAGGCGCGTAATTTGAAGACAAGAGCAGGAACATCGGGTCGGCGCCCTGGTTGGTGTATGAATTGGCATTGACTGACACGGGCACGTTGCCTGTATTGTTCAGGATGAATGAAAAATCATAATAGCTGTTGATGCTCGAGTTGTTGACATTGAAGAAATGCACTGATGCGTTGGCGCCGCACGAGGCCACAATGGTAAGCCCCAGCGTGCCTCCGGACGAATATTGGGCGAAACTGGCAGCCATCACAATAGGCAGAACTGCAAATAGCGCCAAAAACAGGATTTTGGCGGTTTCCCGCAGGGCACGGCCTTGCGGCATATCAATGCGTCTCCCACACATTGAATTATACTATATATTCAGTTATTTATAAATATAATCGGAGAAATGACATTAGTTTGCAGAAAACGCGCAAGTTTGCAGAAACCACGCCAAGTCAAAAAGAAAAACAAAGCGGGCAAAAAATGCAAATTGGAACCCATGCCAAAAACATAATGGGAAACTGGATACAAATAGATAAAAGGCTTGAAAACGCATGAATTTGCTTGAAATAGAATAAATAAACCTCATGCAATTGATTTTGTGCGCCAAAAAGGCGCAAAAAAAGGACAAAAAAGGTAATTATCATGAAAACAAAAAAATCCGCGAATTTCTCGGAATGGTATACTGAGCTTATCAAGGAGGCAGAGCTTGCGGACATACGCTACAATGTCAAGGGATTCGTGGTCTTCCTGCCATGGTCAGTCATGACAATGATGAAGATGTACAGGATTTACGAGACGGAGCTTGAAAAGACAGGGCATCTTCCGGCATGGTTCCCCGCGCTCATACCCGAAAGGAATTTCCACCTCGAATCAAAGCACGTCGAAGGGTTCACCCCCGAAGTTTTCTGGGTGACCGAAGCTGGCGGGAACAAGCTTGAGGAGAGGCTTGCGATGCGCCCAACTTCCGAAACCGCAATGTATCAGATGTATTCACTCTGGATACAGGGCATGAAGGATTTGCCCCTTAAGATTTACCATTCGTCCCAGGTATGGCGCCACGAGACAAAGGCGACGCGCCCCTTTATCAGGAGCCGCGAGTTCCACTGGATTGAATCGCATGACGTGTTCGCCACGCGCGCCGAGGCTGTGGCGCAGGTCCATGAGGACATGGAAATGGCGCGGCTTGCCATAACGGAGAAGTTCTGCGTGCCATTCCTCTTCTTCAGGCGCCCCCAGTGGGACAAGTTCCCGGGCGCTGACGACACTTTCGCCGCAGACACGCTCATGCCTGACGGAAAAGTATTGCAATTGCCCTCGACGCACCTTTTGGGGCAGAATTTCTCAAAGCCATTCAACATCAAATTCCTTGACGAGAAAGGGGAGAGCCAATATGCTTACCAGACATGCTATGGCCCTGCCATTTCAAGGATTTACGCCGCAGTCATTTCAGTGAACGGCGACGACAAGGGATTGGTTTTGCCCTCGTGCCTTGCGCCCACTACAGTGATGATAATCCCGATTTACAAAAAAGGCGGGGAAGAGGCAGTGCTTGCAAAGTGCGCCGCAATAGAGAAAAACTTTAAGGACGCGGGAATGAAATGCGCAATTGACAGGTCTGAAAACACGCCCGGATTCAAGTTCAACCATTGGGAACTCAAAGGCATCCCAGTAAGAGTGGAGATTGGCGGCAGGGAAGCGGAATCTGGCGAACTCACAGTGGCAGTCCGCGATACTGGCGAGAAAACAAAAATCCATGAGAGCAAGCTTGTTTTGGAGATTCCAAGGCTCCTTTCTGAAATGGACAAGAGGCTTGGGGCAAAGTCAAAGGCGGGCTTTGAGGGCAAAATCAGGGACGCGAAAACCATGGACGAATTGAACAAGGTGCTTGAAGTTGGCGGATTCGCCCGCGCCCCATGGTGCTCCACAGGCTTTGACGGCAAGCAATGCGCAGACGAGATTAAGGCGAAGACCACGGGCGACGTGCGCGGCACTTTGTTTGGAAAGGATGAAAAGCCCGAAGCCGGAGCAGTGTGCATTCACTGCGGCAAGAGCGCAACAGAAGTTGTCTACATAGCAAGGCAATATTAGAAACTTTTTTGGTGCGCCAAAAATGTTTCATCAAAAATTTCGAGGATTTCCAAAGGCGGGCAAAAGTTTCATCAAAGCATGGCAAATCCGGGCTAATAAGCCGCGGGCGCCTTGCATTTTCCCTTCTTTTTAAGCCATTCGGCTGAACATAGCTTTATTAATAATAATGTGGTAATTAGTGTATGTTCAATACATATCCAAATGCGCCCCCCGAATGGAGCAGGCTCGAGAACTCAATGCTTTCCGTACTTGCCGCGGCGGGAACAGTGTATTCCCTTGAGGACGCTTCGATCCCGGGGCAAAAGCCTTTCACCAGATACGTCGAGGAAATAATGATTGGGATATCCGGCAAGGCAGAGGCTTTTGAACTGCCTGCTGCGGCAGCCCATCTGGTCGCATGGCATTACATGTGCAAATACGACGGAACAAACGCCACTGTCCAAAACATGCTTGAGAGCGCGCCTGAATACGTAAAATCCGACTTCACGCCCTGGGCCATTATTGAGATAACCGGGGAAAAACGGATTGGCTACGAATATGTCAAAAAAGACAGCATGGAAGCGAAAATCCAGAAAATTGAAAGCGCACGCAGCATACTCGAACTGGCGCCATTCATGGGCCGCCCGCAGGATAGCGCCATCATCAGAAGCGCCATGAAATGCATTGAAGAGGCAAGGAAAGAGATTGGATTCCTATACATAGATTCCATACTTGGCGATCAGGAGCTCAACCCGCTATTCGGGTCCCAGTTCAAGCCCAAAGCCAGGGAAATATTGATGGAAATACTGAAAAATTGCGAAATACCCGAT
>JAKALW010000078.1 GCA_021823945.1 Microcaldota archaeon | reverse complement strand
GTCCTGGAGCAAAGTCGAGTATGCCCGGAAAGGCTATGTGCCGGGGTTTGAGGAATGGGGCATTCCCACCGCGCTTTCAATCGCATTGTGTTCCAAAATCCTTCCCACCATAGCAAGCGGCGGCATAAGGGGAGGCATTGACATCGCCAAATCAGTGGCGCTTGGCGCAGCGCTTGCGGGTTCCGCAATGCCCTTCTTGAAATCCGACAACCCATCCGGTCTCATAGCGGAATGGAAACTCCAGCTAAGGACTGCGATGTTTTTGGCAAACGCGCCCGACATGGCGCGGCTTGCGCGCGCAAGGGTTGTCGTGACCGGCAGGCTCTCGGAGCAGTTCTACGCTCTTGGCATTGACCATTTCTCGTATTCAAGGCGCTAACTGATTGTGCATGTTCTTCCTGGGCGCGTGAATTGATGCGCCCTGTTTTGCCGCAGGATTAATTAAGCTCAGCGTCGCTTTTCTTTTCCAGTCAGCGCCTGAAAGGCGCGATTCAGTCCAATCCAATGAGGTATTTATCATGTCCAATGACCTTGACTCAATAATCCTGAAGCACGCCCTGAAAAACGCCTTCGACTATGGCAAGGCGTCGCCCGGCAACATCGCGGGGAAAGTCATCGGCGAAGCGCCGGAAGCAAAGGCAGACATGAAATCCCTGATGAAAAAAATCAGCGAGACGGCAGCGACAGTCAATTCATACTCAAAGGAGGACCTGGCCCGTGAAATGGACAATTTCAAATACGAGGCTAAGGTGGAAAAGGAAAAGACAATATCCCTCCCGGAAGCGGTTGACGGCAAGGTAGTCACAAGGTTTCCTCCGGAGCCAAACGGCTTTCCCCACATAGGGCACGCAAAGGCCGCCTGGCTCGATTACGAGGCTGCAAGGATTTACAATGGCAAGTTCATCATGCGCTTTGACGACACGAACCCTGAGAAGGAAAAACAGGAATATGTCGACGCCATATTATACTGGCTCAAATGGCTTGGGATACCCACGGGCGAACCAATATTCGCGTCAGACTTCATGCCCCAAATCATTGGCTATGCAGACAAGCTTGTGGAATCGGGGGACGCCTATGTCTGCCAGTGCGCGCCCGAAACAGCAAAGCAACTGCGCTTTGACGGCAAGGAATGCCCCTGCAGGCAAAATCCTGTCGGAAAAAATACGGAATTATGGTCGCAGCTCAAGGGTGGCTCCCTTGCCAGGGGCGCTGCCTCCCTTAGGATAAAGGCAGACATGCAAAGCCAGAACACCGCCATGCGCGACCCGTCCATATTCCGCTCAGTCACTGCGCCGCATTACAGGCAGGGCGGCAAGTACAAGGCATGGCCGCTTTACGATTTCCAGGCGCCAATACTCGATTCCCTAAATGGCGTGACCCACGCCATGCGCACAAAGGAATACGAGCTGCGCGACGAGCTTTACTATTACATAATTTCAAAACTCGGATTGCAAAGGCCCCTGCTTGTCGAGTTCTCAAGGCTCTCGATAAAGAACGCTCCCATTTCAAAGCGCGCGCTCGCGCCGCTCATTGCGGAAAACAAGGTAATGGGCTGGGACGACCCCAGGCTTCCAACCCTTGCGGGGCTTTGCAGGCGCGGCATAAAACCCGGGGCAATCAAGAGTTTTGTCCTCTCCTTTGGCATTTCCAAAGTCGAGTCCGAGCCAGGGTGGGACGCGCTTTTGAACGAGAACCGCAAAATCATCGAGCCGGTGGCAAGGCATTTCTATTTCGTGCCAAAGCCCGTTCTGCTCGTGATAAAGGGCGCGCCAAAAACGCGCGTGTCCATGCCAATGCATCCGCGGGACAAGGGCCTTGGCACGCGCGAGATTGACGCGCACGAGGAATTCTACATTCCGGGCGAAGACGCGGAAAAAATCGCCATAGGCGAGACTGCAAGGCTCAAGGGCCATTGCAATTTCCGCGTGCTGTCCAAATCGGATTCAGGTATAATTGCCGAATATGGCGGCTTTGACACTCTCCCGCCCCTTAAAATCCAGTGGGCTGCCAAGGAGAGCGCTGTCAAGTGCGACGTGCTCAAGCCACTGGACCTTTTCAATGGCGATGCTTTCAATCCCGCAAGCCTTGAAACGATTTCAGGCTTTGCAGAGGGCCAGGCTGCCGGGCTCGCAAAAACAGAACCAGTCCAGTTCGAAAGGTTCGGATATTGCGCCTTTGACGGCAATGACGGGGCCACCGCAAGGTTTATCTTTATCTCGCAATAACTCTTTCCCATGGGACTCAACAAGCCTTTCCTGCTCATCGCGGCAGTTGCCATGCTTTCCTTACTTTTGATTGCAGGCTGCACTGGAAACGATTCCTCCATGGGCGCCGCGCCGCTGACTGGCCCAAAAAGTCCGTGGGCGCCAGGCACTGCGTCACAGGGCGGCACAGGCACAACTGGCGGTCAAATACCGCCAAACTCGTCATTTGAGGCGCAAAACCAGCCAGTCCCATTCAATTTCTCGCTTCTTGAGGGCCTTGCGGGCGAAAACCAGTCAAATGCGAATGAATCGGCAAATGCATCCGGGGCCTTTTTCATATCCCTAGCTATGAACTCGAGCCGGAACGTGTCTCTCACTGAATTCTCGCGCCACTCCACGGCATCTTCATGCTGGACTGAAATCCACGGGCTTGTGTTTGACATGACGGGGCTTGTAAATTCATACCCGTTGGGCGCGTCAAAAATCCTGAACACGTGCGCGCTGGACTCTACAGGGTTCTATGATTCGGAGCTCGCACGGGTTTTGGACAATTCAAGCGCCGTGCTCGAGAATGCCTTTGTGGGCATTTACACGGGCTGATGACAGGAAAAAAGCAGGCTGCCCTGAACAAAGGCAGCATTTCTGGAAATAAAAAAGGGAATGGCGGCGCTTAGTAGGCGTCGTCGAAAATCTCGCTCACTATCTGGTCGTCCTGGCTCTTTGCTTTTTTGCCCTTCACTATCTTTTTTGACACGAGGACCCTGTGCTCCTTCGCCTTTTTGCCCGGTATGTATTCTATGACTTTCATGTTGAGCTTGATTGGTTCCTTTGACGATACCTCAAATAGCATGAAGTGCTTTGTGCCAGCCTCGCCCTTGCCTGCCTTGGCAACAGGCTGCTTTGCGGATTTTTTCTTGCCTGCCATACCATCACGCTCCTTAACGCGTTTCCAACGCCCTATCCCCTGACAATCGTCCCGCTGTGCGGCTTGCCGTCTATTGCCGCCTTCAGGTCCGTTATGTTCCTGCCGTTTATGAAGTGCGTCTCGATTCCCGACCTGCCAATCATCTTGCACGCCACGAAATCGAATACGAAATGCGTCCCGGCCTTCCTTGAGTCCGACTTGCCTGCAAGGTCAAGCAACTCCTGGTATTTCATTTTCTTGAACTTCTTGGCATTCTTGTCCTTTCTCGGGTTGGCTGTGTAAACTCCGTCAATGTTGGAGAGGTTGAGTATCCTTTTCGCGCCCACCTTCTCGGCAAGGAGCGCCGCGTCGGTGTCTGTGGTGATGCCGGGTATTGTCCCGCCCATGACCACGACTTTGTAGTGTTGGGCCGCCTCGTATGCCTTTTCGAAGTCAGTGAACACGTGCGGGCATGCCACGCCTTTCAACGCAATAGTCATGAGCCTGGCATTCTGCCTTGTGGAGTCAATGGCAATCTCGTCAGCCTCGAACTCGGACGCGCCAAGCCCGCGGGCCGCCTGCGCGAATGTCCGAGCTATCCTGCCGCCCCCAGTGACTATCCCGAACTTGTGCGGGCTTTTCCGAATTATCTGGGCAAGCTCCTTGATGTATTTAATATCAGGCTGCTCCTGCATTATCAGGCTGCCGCCAAGCGAAATCACTACGAACATGAGACCACCAATTATTTTTCAGAAAAGACCGTTATGTGGATGGTTAAACGTCTTGGAGTTTATAAATTTTCCACATTTGCCAATAGATTGATTTATTACTTTCAATACCCAAGATTAGTCAATAATTGCTACGATTAATAAGGTGTATTTCAATGGTTGCAAAAATCAATGTCGACAAGATTGTCAGGGAACTCACGGAAAGGGAACAGCAAAACGACGCGGTCATCACTGCCGCAAGGCCAATAATACGGGAAATAGCCACTGCGATAAAGCTCATACACGAAGGCAGGCTTGACGAGGCGGAGAAGGCGGCAACAGGCTGCTTTTCAAAAGTCAAGGCATTGCCCAAGTCCCCTTTCAACTCGCACCTGCTGGACCCGATATACCAGGAACTCGCGGAAATACACATAGTGCTTGCGATTGTCGAGAAAAAACCCATTCCTTCCTATGATTCGCTTGAAATGCCAATCCAGCCATACCTGACGGGGCTTTGCGACGCAATAGGCGAAATCAGGCGAAAGATGCTCGAGTCCCTCAAGGCAGGCGACACTGAATCGGCCAAGTACCTTTTCGACTCCATGTCCGCGATTTACGAGTCAACGCTGCCTATCAGGTTCTCAAGCTCGCTCCTTCCAAATTTCAAGCGCAAGCAGGACGTGGCGCGCGCCCAGGTCGAGCAGGCGCGCTCCGAGCTTCTCAGGCACATAAAACCCTAAGACAAGCCGCACAAGCATGCATGCTGGCGCGTGGCCTGCCCAGCAATATTTTGCAAAATCCGGCTTTCCAACGCGGGCTCCACCCGCTAAAATTTGCAAAAGCCTTAAATAGAAAGAGGGCGCCACTGTTTCGCATGGCAAAAAACAATTCATGTTCTCGTGGCAGGTCCGCAGCAATCGCAGCTGTCGTGGCATTTTTGGCGCTGGGGCTGGTTTTCATTTCCGGATGCACGCAATCTACCCCTCAACAGCCGCCTGCGCAAAACATCACCAACAGCACTCCTTCGCTTCCGCCAGGACTTGCGAACGAGACGCCTTCCCTGCCTATCCTGAATTCCACAAACTCCACAAACGGCACAGGCGAGCAGGGAAACTCCACAGCGCCCAACTCGTCCATGAATGCAAGCGGTGGAGACGTGCTCCCTGTGCTTCCCGGGGAGAACCAGTCTGCCCCAAATCCCTATGCGGCAGTCAAGTCGAAAGACGCGCTCATATCTACTTCAAATTTCTCAGTGCCATACGAGCCATACAAGCCATTGCAGATTTACGCAATCAACGTGGGCTATGGCGAAGCCATCCTTGTGAGGAAAGGCGAATTCAGCATGCTTGTGGACGCGGGGCCGAAGGACAGCTACCCGGCGCTTGACGCGTTCCTCAAGAAATTGAACATCAAGAGCATCCAGGCCGTAGTGGCCACGCGCAGCAGGGCGGATTACATAGGTGCAATCCCGGACGTCCTTGACAATTACAATGTGGAGGATTTCTGGTACAACAACGTGTCGTCGAATTTGCCCGAATACGCGGCCATGATGGCCAAAGTCGCGGACAAGAGGCTCCTGGTCAAAACACCGACAGCAGGCGACGTGATGAATTTCAATGGCATGTCAGTTGAGGCTCTCAACCCTTTCTCCCCGCGCATTGGCAATCCTGACTCGGACGAATCCGATTCAATAGTGCTTAAGGTGTCTGACAAGGACTTCTGCGCGCTTTTGATGTCGGACGCCGAAACAGGCACCGAGAACCGCATCATGGGCGCGTTTTCCGACATCCAGTGCCAAGTCATCCACATAGGGCACAATGGGGCGGGCACTGCCACGCAGGCAAGCAGCATCCTTGCCCGCGTGAACCCCAAGGTGGCTATCATTTCTGTGGGGCCGAACTCCGATGCGAACCCGAAATCCACCGTGCTTGAGCTTCTAAGGCTCAATGGCATCCAGACCTACAGGACCGACATTGACGGCAACATACTTGTCGTGTCTGACGGGACAGCGGCGAACTACACCGTGTCGACTAAACAGTAGGCAATTGGTAAGGTTTATACTGAGCGGCAGGTAATTTGTTAATAAAAAAATTTGGTTGGTTTTCCTTGCCAAGCTTCCTTTGTGTTTGCCTGCATGAGCACCTATGCGTTAGGTTTCCCG
>JAKALW010000077.1 GCA_021823945.1 Microcaldota archaeon | reverse complement strand
AATTAACTTATGTAATTGCCTGGGCAATCGAAGATTTTGTTCCCAGTTTTGCAGGCATTCTGCCTGCCATCCATATTTGCCATGTCAAAACTTCTGGATTATCCTTCTTTTTATTGTCTCGTAATCGCCAGTGATTCCCATTTCATTTGCCAGCCTTGCAATGTATGGCACGCGAACGCCAAGCTTTGCAATGCGCGGGTCGAAAAGCACCTCGCGCTTCCCGTCAAGCACTATACTGCCACTGTCAATAGCGATTATCCTGCTAGCGTTTTCCAGGAGCACTTCAGTGTCGTGCTCCGCTATGATAATAGTCTTGCCGTTTTTGGCAAGCCTTGTGAGAATGTCGAATATGTCCATTGTGGACTTCCAGTCAAGGCTTGAGACCGGCTCGTCCATGAGTATTACCTGGCTGTCCTGCGCGAGCGCGCAGGCAATTGCGACTTTCTGCCTTTGCCCGGCTGAAAGCTCCAACGGGTCCAACTCCTCAAACCCTGGCAAGCCAACCTCTCGTATTGCCGCGCGTGACGCCGCCTCCGCCTGCTTGGCGCCCATGCCGCAGGCAATGGGGCCGAACTTGACTTCCTCAAGCACGGTCGTGTTGAATATCTGGTCCTGCGGGTCCTGGAAAACAAACGAGCACATCCTGGCAATCTCCTGCACGCCTGTGCGCGACACATCGTGCCCAAGCATGGAGACATTGCCGGAAAAATCGCCTTTTACCTCGCGCGGTATGAGCCCGTTGCAGCACATCAAGAATGTGCTTTTGCCGCAGCCCACCTTGCCAACGAGCCCGACAAGCTCGCCCCTTGCAAACCTGGTTGTTATGCCGTCGAGCACCCTGTCTTTCCTGCCCTCGTATGAGAACGAAACTCCTTCGAGCTCGAGCGCCGTGTTGTTTTGTGGCATTTTAATCCCATATATTGTCGCATTGCCTGCTATTTATTTGCTTGCAGGCTTTGAAAATGCGCGCGGCAAACTCCCATGCAGGCTATGGTTATCCATGCGGCATAAGCATCAAGGGGCCTGAAAGCCAGCCCCAGCCCGCAAGCGCGCACTCAGTTCCGGCCCCAAGCCAAGCTTAAATGTCGGAATACCTTTTTGCCAGGTTGAACTTGTACGCCAAAATCCACGCCACCGCAATTTCGGCTATTGCCTGTATTGCATTGAACGCGAACACTACAATCTGCCATGCGGAATTTTTGCCGAACACGAGTATGTCCGTCGAGGAAATGTACCCCACGAATTCCTCCGGGGACAGCTTGAAGTAAAGCGGCCCGGCAAAGTAGTAGTTTGCGATTATCATTGCCACGCCGCGCAGGATTACCGCGGCAGCCACGACCACGAGGAATGAGCGGGAATTCTCGAAAATCCTGTAGTCGTGCTTTTTCCCGCCCCCCATCTTTTGCACAATGAAAAGCGCGCCCGCCATTGCCAGTACCGGGAGAAGCCCGAAGACAAGAAGGGATGTGTCCTTCAACTCGCTGTATATCCAGCCGCCAAGGGCGAATATGAGGGCGCTTGCCACAACGCCGGCAACCAGCATCAGGCCATTCTCAAGCATGCCCGGGTTCTTGCCCTTCCTTGCCATGTTGAGCGCGGCGAATATGATTACTGGCGCGGTCGCTGCGAATTTCATGAGCGCGCCCACAATGCCGGTGGGCGCGAAAATGGCTATGAACAGGGTTGCGAGCGCGAGGACCTCGATTGACGCCTCGACCCCGAACATGAAAAGCGCGAGTATTATTGGCACTCCGACAAGGTCGATTGTCATGCCAAATCCTGTGTTTATGCCGAGTATCGGGTTTGCGATTTGGAGTATGAGCGCGCACGCGGCAAGCATGCCTGTGGCTACTATTTTGTATGTTTTTGACATGTTTGTATTCCTGCCTCTGGGCGTTTATATACGGTTTTCATGCAAAAGCGGTTCAGCCAATTTAAAAATGTCAGCCCAAGGGGGTTGCACCCCCTTAGTCCGACACCGCCCAAACCCCCTCGTTATTGTGCATATAACAAAAATTTCCGAAAATTGAAGAAAAGAAAAATAGGGGCTTTACGTTCCCTCGTCCCAAGCATTTGCGTATTTGATTTGCTCAGCCGTTGGCGGTTTCAGATGAATCCCCGCACTTTCAAGCGCTATTCGTGCGACCTCGTCGTCAATTTCCTTTGGGACTATCGACACGCCCGGCTTTTCGGGAGTATTGACTGCGACTTCGCGCGCACACAATGCCTGGATGCCAAATGAGCCGTCCATGATTTCAACCGGATGCCCCTGCCCAGTTGGCCTTGCAAGGTTCACAAGCCTTCCATGGGAAAGAACGTATAGGCGCTTCCCATTGTAATCATATTCCTCAACATTTGGCTTGACTTCGCGGTGGCTTTTTGCCTTTGAATTCAAGAATTTCAGGTCAATCTCATTGTCAAAATGCCCTGAGTTTGAAATTATTGCGCCATCTTTCATGCTATCGAAATCAGGCTTGGAAAGCACGTTCTTGTTGCCGGTGGCAGTCACGAATATGTCGCCGACTTTTGAGGCCTGTTCCATATTCATTACACTGAACCCGTCATAGTGCGCCTCAAGCGCCTTGTGGAAACCCGAGCCCGACATCTTGTCCTCGCCCAGGTCGCCCGCTATCTCCACAACGACGACTTTCGCGCCCATGCCCGCGAACCTGCGGGCAATGCCCTTGCCGCACCAGCCATATCCTGCCACGACCACTGTCTTGCCGGCGATTATCAGGTTTGTCATGTTCTGTATGGCGTCAAGCGTGCTCTGCCCTGTGCCATACCTGTTGTCAAACAAGTGCTTTGAATAAGCGTCATTGACGGCGAAGACGGGGAATTTCAGCTTGCCCTGCCTGTCCATTGCGCGCAGGCGGTTCACGCCCGTAGTCGTTTCCTCGCACGCGCCAAGCACGTATTGGGTGAAATTTTTCTTGTGCGCCAGGAGCGTCAGGTCGCACCCGTCGTCTATGAGTATCTCTGGCTTTTGTGCAATCACCTGTTCCAGGCACCAGTAATATTCCTCGTTTGTCTGGCCTGCCCAGGCGAATATGTTCATGCCCTGCTTGGCAAGCGCGGCTGCCACCCTGTCGTCTGTTGAGAGGGGATTGCACGAGGACGCCCAAATCTCGGCGCCGCCCGCCCGAAGCGTCTCAAGCAGTATGCCTGTCTTTTTCTCCAAATGCAATGCGACGCCGATTTTCATGCCCTTGAATGGCAATTCCTTTTCAAACCCCTTCCTGACGTGTTTCAGAATCGGCATGTTAATCCTTGCCCAGTAAAGCTCCTCTTCGCCCTTTGCGGCGAGTTTTTCGTCCTTGACTTTGCTCATGAGAATCTACCCCTTGCGGCATTTTTGGAAAGCGTGCAAAACTTGATTGCATGGCTTTTTCATGTTGACTTTTGCCTGCCCCATTGGAGTTTTCAAGCAGCCAACAACGAATTATTTCAACTCCCTAATATTATAATCCTGTTTCCCCCAAATTATGCCATGCCTTCATCAGTTTCAAAGCCTAAGGGACGCTTCGCCCTTTTCAACCTGTCGGAAAAACAGCTCAAGTCTCTTAGCGGCAAGCAGGCGGAATTCGCGCCACACCGCGGGGCTGAAAGGGTGGCTGCGGCGCGAGAGGCTGCGCAGGAAATCATTGGCGGCTTTGGCGGCAGCCTTCTAAAGCTCAAGGCGCGCGTGTCCGAGAAATGGAAAGTCAGGGGCATGGTGAAAAACTCGGAAATACTCGCGCAAATCCCGCCTTCAAAAAGGAACGGGAAAATCCTTGGCATGCTCAAAGTCAGGCTCACGCGAACGCTTTCGGGCGTATCGCCGGTCGCAGTCATGACAACCTCGAAATGCCCGCACGGCAGGTGCACATATTGCCCGTCCGGCGAGGGCACTGCCAATTCCTACACAGGCTTTGAGCCTGCGGCAATGAGGGGACGGAAAAATGGCTATGACTCCTATCTGCAAGTCGAGTCGAGGCTTGCGCAGTACTATGCCCTTGGGCATGTTTCCGACAAGTGCGAGCTCATTGTCATGGGCGGGACATTCAATGCCCAGCCGCTTTCCTACCAGCACAATTTCATAAAGCGGGCATTTGACGCCTTCAATGGCACTGTTTCTGGCTCCATGCAGGAAGCCATAATGGCAAACCAGAAGGCAAAGCACCGCGTAATCGGAGTGACTTATGAGACAAAGCCCGACTGGGCAATGGAACAGGCGGACATTGACAACCTCCTTGCAATGGCAGCCACGCGAGTGGAACTTGGCGTGCAGGTCCTCTCAGACAGGATATACAAGAAAGTCAATCGTGGGCACACAGTTGCGGACGTCGCCAGGGCGACTCGCAACCTGCGCGACAATTCAATCAAGGTGGGCTATCACATGATGCCGGGGCTTTACCAGACGCCTTCACAGGACATCGCCACTTTCAAGAAGCTCTTTTCAGATGAGAGGTTCAAGCCGGACATGCTCAAGATTTACCCTGTCCTTGTCCTGAAGGGCACAAAGCTCTATGATGAGTTCAAGGCTGGAAAATTCAAGCCTTACGACACCGAGACCACAGCTGAAGTGGTGGCGAAAATCCAGCGCACTCTCCCGCCATACGTGCGGGTGATGCGCATCCAGCGCGACATCCCGTCAAACCTCATCGAGGGCGGGGCGAAAAACAGCAATATCCGTCAAATCGCGGAGAACATAATGAAAGAAAGGGGATGGGTTTGCAGGTGCATAAGGTGCAGGGAAGTCGGAGTCGCGGCGCACACAAAGGGCAAAAACCCAAGCATGTCGGCGCTCGAGCTAACAAGGCTTGACTATGCGGCAGGCAGGGGCAAGGAAATATTCCTTTCATTTGAGGATGCAAAATCTGACACTCTTGCGGGCTTTATCAGGCTTAGGATTCCGTCCCAAACCCTGCGAAGCGAAATCACACAGTCAACCGCACTCATACGCGAACTCCACGTTTATGGGCAGGAAGTTGCAGTGGGCGCTGCCGCGGGAACCGGAAGCGCGCAGCACCTCGGGCTTGGGAACAGGCTCTTGGCAGAGGCTGAAAGAATAGCCAGTGATGAGTTCGGCCGTGACAAGATGGTTATCATATCGGGGATTGGCGCGCGCGAGTATTACTTCAAGCGCGGCTACAGGGCGGACGGGCCGTACGTTTCAAAGCGTATCTGAGCATCTTGCCAGGTCATTGGCTTGTGCGTTTCAGCGCAAAACAGGGCATTTGCGAACAATCCAAATCTTGTTTTATCCAGCTTCAACTTCAGCCAGCCTGCGGTTTTCTGTGTTAATATGTGTTTAAAAATGTTAATCTATCAAATTATCGTGATAATATGGGTAGCCTTAGCGGAATCATTGCATCAGAGGACATTTCATCCTTCAATACGAACTGGCTTGACAAGTCAAACATAGACCCGGCAGAGGCAAGGCTTGTAGCCCAGTTTGTTTACGGGCTTAATGTGAATAAGGCGCAACTTGCCAAGTGCCCAAAGCCCCTCGGCAGGAAGTTCTCGGACGTGCTTGACACCTACAATTACCTCATTTCAGCGAACCTCGTGCCCTTTGACAAGCTTGTGCTGCTTGATTTCCTTGGCAGGTCTGTGGACAACATAAAGCCTAAAGCCGACCTGCTTTTTTCAGTCTGCGTGCCGCCTGAATCAATAGTGAAATACAACAGGCTCCTTGGAAGCGACCTTGCCGAGCTCCAGTCCCGTATGGACATGCTGCTGGGTTTCGGGTTCACTAAAAAGCAGATAGGCAAGAATCCCCTGATGCTTTGCAATTCGAGCCCCACGCTTGTGAAAAAGCTGGAAGACCTGCAGGGATTCATGACCTATGGCGCGATTCTCAAGATGCCTGAGCTTTTGTGCTGCTCCACCGCTCTTGTCAGGGACAAGCGCGGCTTCCTGCTCAAGTTCCGCGTGCCCGAGGAGACAATCGAGAAGAATCCGAAACTCCTGAAGAATTCAATGCAGAATTTCAAGTGGATTTTCGACTTTTTGTGGGGCCTTGGCGTGGAAT
>JAKALW010000076.1 GCA_021823945.1 Microcaldota archaeon | reverse complement strand
TTTGGACATAGACATCAAGGGGAAAAACGTGCTTGTTCTCGACGACATGATAGCAGGCGGCGGGACCATGGTCAAGGCTGTCGAGCTTTGCAAGGCGGAAGGTGCGGCAAACATATTTTGCGGCGCTACACACGGGCTTCTTTTAAGCGACGCGGGCATGAGGCTCCAGGAAGCGGGCGCCAAGGAAGTGGCGACCACCAATTCCATACCTACCGAATACTCGAAGATAAACGTCATGGACATAATTGCCGGCCAAATCTGACAATTCCTTTTGAGGCGGGCGCAAGGCAGGCCGCGCATGCTGCGCTGGCGCGCGTTTTTTTCGGCAATTGGCGCCCGTCTTGCCGCGTTTGCAGGCTTTTTCCCCAGGCACATTTTTCGCAGCGGGCCTATGCCTTGCTTTTCACAAAAGCGCCAATCTTGTCAAATGCCTCTTCAAGCTCCGCAGGGGGCGCAAGAAAAACAAGCCTGAAATACTTGCCATCGAGCACTGGCGAGAAAGACGAACCCGGGACAACAAGCACGCCCGTGTTCTCAAGCAATGAGTATACAAAGTCCCGGTCTGTTGCGAAATTTTTCGATTCCACCTTTACAAATGAGTAGAATGCCGCGCTTGGCGCGACCACTGAAAGGCCCGATGTGCCATTGACGCGCCTGGACACGACGTCCCTTCTTTTCCTAAGCTCTGTGACCGCGGCTTTCACGTGGTCATGGTTGCCCGTGACAGCCGCAAGCGCGCCGCGCTGCATTTCCCAGTTCACTGACAGTCGGGCATTGCAAAGCCTCAGGAGAGCCGAAGACAGCACGTTTTCCTCATCATTATGCACTGAAAGGAAACCTACGCGGGCGCCAGGATAAAGGTAATTTTTGGAAATGCCATTGCCGCTGACAAGAAGCGTGTCGCATTTGAGGTCGCGCATGTTTATCGAGTGGGGCGAATCGAGCGTCATCTGGTCATAAATCTCGTCGGCGATTATGGGTAACTTGTATTCAGATGCGAGGTCCGAAATGCCCTTGAGGGTTTTGCGCGAGTATGTGGCGCCGGTTGGGTTGTTGGGGTTTATCACAACTATGGCTTTTGTCCTGGCATTGATTTTCTTCCTCATGTCTTCAATGTCCGGCTCCCATTTGGAATCGCAGGCATAATAGTTTGGGACTCCGCCCAAAACCTCGCATTTTGTAGTGTAAAGGGGATAGCTCGGGGACGGCAAAAGCACGTTGTCGCCCGGGTCCACAAGGGACTGGAACACGAAATCTATGCCTTCGGAAAGCCCGCTTGTGACAAACACCGACTCTGCGCCCACGCCTTCCTTTTTGGCCACCGCTGCAATCAGGTCCGGGTCGCCCTGGGACGGGCAGTATGAGCTGTATTTTGAATCGTCAAGCGCCACTTTGATTGCCGCCGTGACGTGCGCGGGCGGCTTGAAGCCAAAAACATTAGGGTCGCCAATGTTGAACCAGTGGATTTTCTTGCCCGATTCCTGGACCTTTTTGGCACGGAGCACAATGTCCCTGATTTCATACTTGACCTTTGCGCTGCGTTCTGAGAGCTTGATGCCTGCCATGGTGAAAACCCCCTATTGGCTAATAGAAATGCGCCTTGAACATGACTTTTTCATAATGCGATGGTGCCGTGCCTTGCATTATGCCTTGCGCCGCATTTTGGATTGTGTTTGGTGTTGAATCCTGCAGTTCGCCTTGCGCCGCATCTTGTACTGCGCCTTGGGCCATATATTGTGGCACGCCATCCATTGTGCCCTGTGTTGCGCCTTGCACTTGAGTTTGCAAGGGGCTTTTTATTAAAACAAGGCGTTCGGCAACAAACGAAGATTTGGGATTAGCAGGGCAGGGGTTTATGTCCTGCCCATATTCTCCTTCGATTTCAAAACATATTGAAGACGAGGGCGAGATGCCTTCCATGTATGTTTCAAGCCCGTCCCCAGCGCTCGGGGATATTAAGGGCTCATTCCCGAGCCATGCAACCAGGTTGTCGAACTGTCCGGACTTCATTGTGCTCTCGGCAAAGTCATTTGCAAGCATCATGCCATACAGGGAATTCGATGGAGCCGGAACTGTTGAGTGCACAAGCATGATGGCGAGCATGCACGAGACAATCAATGAGAGGGTTGCTTCCAGGGCCATCATGCGAATCACTTGCAAATGTAGATTTTATGCGGCCAGTAGTCCAAAACCACTATCCGTGCAATGCATGAACCAGATGCCGAAGGCGCGTAGTTGTAGACTCTGTAGCCTGGCAGCCCTTCGGCTTGGGCGCCAGACGGGCCTGAAAGCAGCCATGAATCGCCGGGCCGGAACACGTGGTGGCGAGAGAGCGGGTTTGGCTCTCCGCCAAGCCCGAATTTCACCACATAATCCGAAGCCATAAGAAGCGAATATTGGTCTGTGCTTGCGGAAAAATATGATATTACGCCCGCCGTATTTTGACTGATTGCAGCCGTGGAAAAAACGAGCATGGCTGCAATGGCAAGGAAGGCGAAAAGCAGGTCAAAGCCCACATAGCCGGCAGCGCGCTTATTCGACATTATATTTCACTCCGATGTTCTTGTTGATTGCAAAAGGGGAATTGACAGGGACCATGGCCGAATACGCGCCGGCACCTGGTTGGTTGGGATATACGCCAGCGCCAGGCGGCACAGGATAAACGCTTTTTGCATCGATTGTGAAATTTTCGGGCTGCGCATATTCTGCGCCAGATAGTTTTGTCTGGGACAGGAAATACGCTTCTTTCAAAGTGGCGCTCTTTGCTGTTGAATATCCTGCAAGCCCCTTTGACGAATCCGCCAGGCGCACCAAAGGCGGAAGGAAAACTGCAATCAGGGCAAGGAGGATTGCAAGATAGACCAGGAATTCCACTGTCGCCTGGCCCATCTTGCCTGGAGATATTCTTAACCGCTTGAGTTTCGATATCATACAATCAGGGCACCAACCCATTAAGCCGGGTAATTTGATGGACAGATGATTGATTGAGCGCCGGGTCGTATACAGACAGGCCTATGCCCACATCGCCGAATGGGGTTTTCGAGTGAAAAGTTGCCCCCGTGGCGGAAAAATCGAGCACCAATGAGCCGTCAGCCCCCACAGACATATCCACATAGTCCATGCAAGCAGTTTGGCTAAATTCATAATCAGGCGCAAGGCCTGCAACTATCGGCACTTTTGCCGAGCCGGTTTTTAGCATCTCGGCAAGAACAGGAGGGCGGTCATAAGACGCCAAGGGGCCGCACCAAAAAACAGCGTCATAATCCTTTTCATAAATGCTTTTTAGTTTCAGCGCCGTGCCATCAAGCGCCGAAAGTACATGCTGCTTGGCGAGCAGCCGCTCATCATCACTAAGAGACCTGAGCGGTTGCGTGGCGAGAGTTTCAGGTTCAACCCCGGCTTTGGCCGCACGGAGTGCTATGACTTCATCCTTAGCCTCGCCAAGCGCTATTTTTGCAGACTGGTACATTGCATATTCCATGTCGGAAATGGCGTAATATCTTTTTTCAACAAGGAAAGCCCTCCTGTCGGGGCTTGCGTCGGCGCGCGCCTGCGCAAGGAACACAAACATCAGGGCTGTGCATAGGAAAAAGGCGAGTATGAACGAGAAGTAACCAAGGCGGACCCGCATGCAAATAAAAGGAAGGCTGAATATAAAACATTTCCTGGCAAAAGTGAAGTCAGTTTGAAATCATGAAAGGCGAGTGCGGGCATTTGCAGGGGCTCGCCATAATGAAAAATATGGCCAAATTGTTCCAATATGCCAATGCAATGAAAAACAGGGGCAAGGCACACATATAAGCTGGTAAAAATGAAAAACGAGGACAAGATGTATCTCGTAATCATCTGCGTTGTCTGGGCAGTGTTCAGGTTCCCCTTCATCCAGGCGCTCCCCTTGCAGCTTGACGAGGGGCTCTATGCGCAGATGACCAACCAGTTCATCCAAAACCCGACTTTGCAGCCCGTATTCATGGGCGAAACTGTTTCATGGAGGCCGATTGGCTATTTCGTGATAAACACCCCTTTTGTCATCCTCGGCAAGGCTTTGGCGCTCGACGTTGACCTGACCTACAGGCTGTCGTCCCTTTTCTTTTCCTTCCTGACGTGCTTCGCATTGTATTTCCTCATCAAGGAGATGTACAACAGGCCTGACATTGCCTTTGTCGGGACGCTTTTCTACCAATCCAATTTCGCGACTGTTTTTGTAAGCAATAGGGGCCTGACGGACTCCGTGCTCATGTTCTTCATTACAGCAAGCCTGTACTTCTACTTCAAGGGCAAGACGGGCAAAAACTATTTCCTGGTTGCCGGCGGGCTGGCGTTCATCGCGTACTTCATAAAAACAGTCATGGCAGTGGCAATTCCTTTCCTTGCAATATGCTACTGGCTCCTGAAAGACAGGAAAGTGCTTTTCGACAGGCAGTTTCTCCTCTCCCTCCTGACAATACCGGTTGCCGCGGTATTGGTTGCCATAATAATGAACGCGAGCAATGGCCAGCTCGGCTCTGACATAAGCACCCTGCTCGTGAAATTCGACGGCGGGCATTCCAATTTCGCCGAGGTCATGATATCCGCAAGCGTGGTGTTCATAGCCATGATAGGCATGTTCATTGGCTTTTTCGCAAGCGGGCTGAAAAAAATAGCAAATTTCGACCCATTCATAATAATGTGGCTTTGCATGCTGCCTGTCCTCATCTGGGGCTCGCAGGTCGGGATGCCATGGTATCTTTTGCCTGCAATGCCTGCTGTGGGCATAGTGGTAGCTGTGGGCGCATTTGACAAAAAAACGAAATTCGACAAGTTCGCCTCGTTCGTTTTCGCGTTCCTCGTCCTTATGACGCTTGCGATTGTTGTGTATTACTATTCGTCGATTGCCACGGAGCCGCAATACGAAAAGGAGGCTGGACAATACCTTGCCGGCAAGGACAATGTGGTTGTGGCCGGCTATTACGCGCCCGGGCTGCTGTTCTACAAATACAACATTGACTCGAAAACCAAAAACATTTGCACGATTGTGACAGGGCTAAAAGGCGCAAACAACACGTTCGGCGCGCAGACCAATGACCCCGCAAAAAGCGCGGATGACGTGGTCCTAAGCGCGTATTTTGCGCCCATTGGCAGCAATGAATATGACAACCGCTGGACAGACGCATTTTGGGACAGGCGGCCCCTGAAAGTAGGCTGCGGAGGTTTCGAGCCAGAATACCTGGCGGCAGTTGGCCTACAGCCCAGGACAGTTGCAAAAATTGGGAATTTCACGCTTGTGAAAAATGTCAGCGGCGAGATACTCATTTACAAGAAATCAGGATAGGATTGCTGTGGGGCTTCGGATAAGCTAGGCAGAGGTGCGGCAAGGGTTCGGATAGATATGGTCAGGGCCCGCAGGGTTGGGATAAGTCAAGATTAGATGGATTGCTGCGAAATTCCCGATATGCTGAATAGAATTGTGGTTGGAGTTCAAATATGTCAGGACAAAAGGGACTTCAAAAAATACGCTATGTGCCTGGCCCCTATTTTCGACTGCCCTTTTTTGCGCATGCCAAAATCATATTGCACTACTGAAACCGCCGTAGTTGCGGGCAGCTGCTTGAATATGTCAAAAAGAATCTTATAGCCCGGAAGCACAACGCGCCTTTCATTCGCCTGCAATGCCAAGCTCCTTCGCATGCCGAAATACCCCGACATCAGGTCGAAATCATGCCTCCTGCCAGATAAAAACAGGGATGCGCAGGCAAGGGCGTGTGCGCCCTTGCTTATGGTCATCCTAGATACTGCCCAGTTATCGACTTTCCGCCTCGACGCTACAACCAAGCCAGCCCCTGAAAGCAGGGCGTCAGCTATTTCCGGCAGTTTCTCCGGTGGGTGTTGGAAATCCCCGTCCATGACTATGAAATACCCGGTGCCGCAAGCCCTTATGCCGTCAAGCACGCTTGCGGATATGCCTTTCACTTTTGCCCCTTTCCTTTCAATGAATGAAAAACCAGGCTTTCTTGAAAATGAGGAAAGTGCAGCGGCAGT
>JAKALW010000075.1 GCA_021823945.1 Microcaldota archaeon | reverse complement strand
CCGCGACTCGAAAAGCACAAGGGCATCTGTGAGTTTTGCCGCCTTTGAGACATGTATCCTCTTGCCATTGCAATAAGCGCCCTTGCCGCGCTGCGCGTGGAAAAGAAGGCCAACTTCAGGGAGGGAAATCGCCCCCGCCTGGACAACCCCGTCCTTGGCATAGGCAATTGAAACGCCCCAGAAAGGCAGCCCGAAAGAGTAATTGTTTGTGCCGTCTATGGGGTCAAGCACCCACAAATCGCCCTTGCTCGCTCCAGCAATGCCCCCCGCCTCCTCGGAATAGATTGAGTGCGTTGGGAATGATTCCCTTATTTTTGCTACAACCATGCGCTCGACGGCCAGGTCCGCTTCCGTGACAAAGTCATGGAAGGACTTTTTGCGCCTGAACCTGAGCTTGCCCTTTTTAGAAAACGCAAGCCTGCCAGCTTCCGCAGCGAGTTTCCGCGTGAATTCTGAAATGTCTGCCATTATGGTATTTTGGCACGGAAATGATTAAAAGTGTTCATTTCAAGTCTGATATATATTGATTGCAACGGATAGTATAAACAACCATTTTAAACCACAACTGCGCAGATATTACAGGTAAAACAAGAAGAGCGCGACCACATGAGCAATAATGCAAGCTTAGCTGCCAAAATAAGAATAGGAGGCGTGACAGCCACAATAGCGCGGAGGGACATTTCCGCATTCAGGAAACGCATGCTTAGCAACAGCAATCCGTCCGAAACTGAAAGAAAACGCTGGGAAACGCACCAAAACACGGCAGGAGAGTGCAAGCTTGGGGCGTATGAGCTCAAATTAAGGCAGGCGATATCGCACTCCGAAGAATCGAGGAGGGAAACCGCATGCTCCCTCGCGGCTGCCCAAGCGGCAAAACAGTCGCAGGAAGTCGAGCACGCAAAGCTCTCCATTGAAAGGGACAATCTGAAAAGGAGCATGGCAAAGGACATTGCCGAAGTCCTCGAAGTGGAAGCGGCAAGCAGGAACTTCACATGCGATGTCAAAAACCTCACGGAAAGGACCCAAAACCTCCGTGAGAGGGTTGAAAACAACGCATACCTGTCAGGGAAAAACAACTCGGCAATCAACAAACTTTGGGAGGACTTCTCCAAAAACACGATTGACATTGCTGGAGCTTTCAGCGGGGAGCTGGACGAGGCTGACAAGGGCGCGCTCAACGGGATATTCCTGTCTGGGCATCCTGTATACAGGTTCCTTTTCGACATACCTGAAACGCTTGAAGACGTTGAAAAAATCACGCCGCTTGCATCAATGGAGGACAGCGCAAGGGGCAAAAGCTACAAGCTGCCCGATTTTTCAAAAATCAGCTCGTTCGAAGAAATAGACGAAAAATACCTGGTGGGCCTGAGATGCCTTTCAGAAGACTTTGGCAGCCTGAAAAAGGAAACAACTGGCTTCACGCGCCAGATAAACGCCAGGGTGGCTGACGCGCGTAAGTACCTTTCAAGGCGGGGCAAGGAGACAGACATGCTCCTAAAGATAGTGAAATCGCAAAAAAAGCCAAGCCGCCGCGATGACATGGAGATTAACAAGGAGGAAATGCTCGCCACTTTGCAGGACGAGGTCAAATACTGCCAGCAGGCGGTGGAGATGGCCATGGAGATGTCCAGGCTCGTTGCCAAGGTTTTCGCGCTCAATGAGAGATACTGCAAAGCGGCAAACCAGGCGGTGACAAAACTGAGGCGCCTCTATGACATTGAAAGGAAAATAGATGCGTTCGAGTTTGACGCAACGCTTGCAGGCAGAATCGAAAAGCTTGTTTTTTCCCTTGCAAACGGACAGGCAAGGATTGAGAGCATGAAAGATGCCCATGCCAGGGCCAAAAGCGCGCTTGAAGCAGAACTCGAATCGCCCAAGGAAGCGGGCCGGAAGAGGGAGGCAAGAAGGACAAGCGATGAAAATCTCATTGCCTACCTGATAAGGCTTGAAGGGAAAGAAGAGCCTGAGAGCAAGAAAAATTACTATTTCTGCCACTCTGGCAAAAATATGCTCGCGCCTGAAAAAACCAATGTAACAGGGGAGGCGGCAATTGGCGGGTTTGTGGCAAAACTGGAAGGAGAGTACCCCAACATGGGAAACTATCCTGACCAGATGGAGAATATCAAAAAAACGGCCAGGGCAATCGCGGCAGCGTACGTGGAAAACGGCTTCAGGCTGACGCAGACAGCGCTTTTCACTGCACTGCCCGGGAAAGTCAGGCTTGAAAACACCTATGCGAAACTGGGATACAAGCCGGTTAGGGTAGTAATCAAGAAAAAAGCTAAAATAAGGTTCATGATTGACATATCAGTGCCTGAAAAGCCGGTGATATTCTTCGCAGGCTCGAAAGGCGAGTGCGAAAAGATAATGCCAAAATCGAGCCTGCTTGGAGCAATTGAGTACGCGAAGTCAAAGCCCGGGCTCAATGACATGTTTGACAGCCTGAAGGCGCATGCAAAACAGGAAGAATTCACTTTTTAAGAGCTTTTTTTGCCCTCAAGTCTGCCGCAAGCTCAACCACAAGATGCGAATAATAATCTGAATGGTTGTATTCATGTGCGGCGTTGTAATTTGCCGAGCCGATTGCATAGGACGACTTTGCTGACGCTCCGGACAATGCGAGATACCTTGAGATGAACCTGATTGCGACGGCTATCGAGAATATCTCGGAAAGGCTTTTGGTGCCGTGCTCCTTTGCGAATGCGAGTATGTTTGATGGCAGGAACTGCATCGGCCCGATTGCCCCCCTTTTCGAGCCCTTGATTGAAAACGCGTCGGCATTGAACATGCCGCAGATTTCGACCAATGCGGCAAGCTCACTCTTCCCGAACCTGTCCCAATGCTTCCGGTTTTTCGGGTCCCTGAGGTTTGGAGCGTCTTCAATGAGCGACAAGAATACGTTGACGCAGGCCATGTCGCCCTGTTTTTTCCCGTAATATGTTTCAACGCCGAATATGGCGGCCGTCATTTCAGATGGAGTGCCAGTTTCGCTTTGCGACTGCGCCAGGCTGTCTGCGTGTTGGGACTGGAATTCCAAGCCAAGCCTCACAAGCTCAGGGTAGTTATAGGCTTTTTTGTAGTCCTCGTATGTCATTTTCTTCTTGGGCTTGGTCGTGTCCGCTTCGGCAGTCCGTTTCTTGAACATGACGTATTTCTCAAGCCTTGAATCGGAAAACATGGCATTCACTTTGGAAGTGTCATGCCCAAGTGAAAGCATGAAAGCTTTTGCCTCCTTCAATGTGGCAGATTTGAATTTGAGGCGTTTTCTGGGCTTGACATAGGTTATTGTGACGGTATCCTTTTTCGAGATGGACTCGAGAAGCGCCTTGTTTTGGAGAATATCAAGCCGCCGATTATTTTCTATTGTGCTAAAAGTGGCAAAACTGATTGCCGCTGTGGCTGCGAATGCCAGTGCCGCGGTTTTGGGGCTGATGCTCTTGAACGATTTCAACATATACACCGGAAGGAATCCTTTGTCGCCACTTGATAACTTCTCGGCATGGCGCCATACCATCATGCCGCAAACAATGACAACATGAACTTTGTCGCAGTAAGTGTTAATTTATACAACTTAGGTATATAAGGCTTAGGCTGGAAATCATTGCATATTGCCCCCGTAGTCCAACCTGGATAGGACACAAGCCTCCGAATGGCTGGAATTTTGGCACGATTGATGCCAAATCAGAAGACAGTTTGTGGTCCGGGTTCAAATCCCGGCGGGGGCGATTACTTTCAGTAATTGCCAGCCCGCCTTTTTGTCCTGCTGGACAAAGTCCCCCAAACTGCTTCGCAGTTTGCGGTCCCGGCGGGGGCGCATCTTTCAGATGCGCGAGCCCCGCCTGCTTGACGCTGCGGCGTCAAGGTCCCGTAAAAATTCTGTCTACTTGCCTTTCAGGCAAGTCAGTCGCAATTCTGATGAATTGCTCCTCGGAATTTTTAGGTCCCGGCGGGGGCGAATATTTATTAAAAAAGAAATTTCCGTGCCCCCGCCTTCATGTCCTTCGGACATGGCCCCAAAAACCGCTTCGCAGTTTGCGGTCCCCTACTTGTCCTTCGGGACAGGTAAGTCGCAATTCTGACGAATTGCCCCTCGGCGGGGGATTTGCTTTTTGGCACAAATGACAAAAAGTAAAATTGTGACGCCACAGCGTCACAAATCCAGCAAATGCAGCAGCATTTGATGGGATGGGAATCATTTGAAAAAAAAGTGGCCAGCATGATAAAAAACCCTGAGACTAAAAAATTCTACGAGGCGCATCCTTATCCCTCGCAGAAAATCGAAAGCGCAAGCGACCTCCATGCCAGAAAGCACGAGGAGATAATGGAAAGGATACTGTTTTGCCTTGACACTGATAAGAAAGAGATTGGAAATAAAACACTGCTTGACGCGGGATGCGGCACTGGCGAGAAATCTCTTTACTTTGCCATGCTTGGCGCAAAATCCACTGGCTTTGACATTTCAAAATCCTCAATCGGGATAGCAAGGGCGAACGCGAAAAAACTCGGGCTTGACGCAAAATTCATTGTTGACAGCTTTGAAGATTTCAACATGGAAGGAAAAGAAATTCATGGCATGGAAGAAAAGCAAAAGCAGGGCATGAAAGGAAACCGGCTGCATGGCATGGGAAACAATGGAAAGTATGATTTCGTCATTTGCATAGGCTCATTGCACCACAGCGCTGACCCGAAAGGGAATTTCATGCGCATGGCAAGCCTCGTTAAGCCGGGCGGCTCCATGTGCGCGGGGTTATACCACAAGTGCGGCAGGGTTAGGACGAAAATCAAGAGAATGCTCTTGTGGCATGGAGAGTCCGACTTTGAAAAAGTCATTGCCAAGACAGGTATTTGGGAGGGCGCGCCAAAAACTGCCTATGCGAACGTGGCGGACAGACTCGCGTCCCCGCGCGAATCCTACCACACAATTGGCGAAGTCAAGTCTTGGTTTGAGGATGCAGGATTCAATGGCATGAAAACATATCCGGAAGCGAACCTGGATTCAAAGAAGGATGTTTTCATGAAGGAGTTGGAATGGCTGGCCGGAAGCATGGGCTTTTTTTTCATGGGCGGCAAGAAAAAGGCGTAATTTCTTTAAAAAACACTGAAATCAATAACTACCTGCTGAACGTGGGCCGAGAACGGGCGGACTACCCTCTTGTTCAATACCTCGAACTTCCTGCCCGCTTCTGCGCACTCTGATGCAATGGCCGCAAGCGGCTTGTCATACCCGGACTCGATTTCCGCAAACGAATAAAGATGAATCACAGCGCCCTTTTTCGCGAATGAAATAGCCTCTGAAAGGAAAAGCTCCGCGTCCTTTGGAAGCGGCATTGCAATCCTGTCATACTTTCCTTTGTGCTCCGGCCCCAGCTTGCGCACGTCGGCATGCATGCACCTGACATTTGCAAGCTTGTTGAGCTTTATGTTTCTCTCGAAATATTCGCACGCGTCAGGATTGAGCTCCACGCCGGTTATGCGAGCGCTTTTGCACATCCTGCCAGCCACAATGGCAAAAGGCCCGCAACCGGCAAATAAGACAAGGTAATCCTCGCCCGGCTTTACCATCCTGGCTATTCTCATCCGCTCGGTCGCAAGGCGCGGGGAAAAATACATCTTGGCAAGGTCTACTTTCATGCGCGCGCCATTCTCAACATACAAAGTGTCTGTGCGGTTTTCGCCAAACAGGTGGGTGAACTTCCTGACGCGGTATTCGCCTTCCATCGGGCTTGACTTGGCAAGCGCAACTTTCAGGTTGTGATGGACTTCAAGCACCGCCTTCCCGATTTCTTTTGAGAACTTCTCTGCGCCAGGAGGGATTTCCAGAACCGCGATGTCGCCGATTATGTCAAACGACCTTTTGACAAGTTCTAATGACTCCTGGGGCACCTTGCCAGAAAGCGCGTCAAAAACAGATTTGGGATTTTCCCCATCTGGCTCAAATGAATAATCCCCGAATTGGGCATTGAACTCTTCGGGAACTGGAAGCCGCGCCTTGACAGGGAAAAAAATGTAATTGCCCAACTTTTTGGGCTTTGCGCCATGAACTGCGGCATTTTTTGAAACAATATACATTTTGAGCCTTTGCGCGTGGTTCAGTGTTGTGCGGACTCCTAGCATGTGAAAAACCGGTTATGGTGACATATATCGCG
>JAKALW010000074.1 GCA_021823945.1 Microcaldota archaeon | reverse complement strand
ACCAATGCAATACCTACTTTTTTCAGGGCAGATTTCACGCTTTGGTTGAGGCTCCTTTCCACTGTCGGGGACACAAGGAGCTTTTTCGCTTTTGTCTTGCTAAGCGCCAGGGCAAGCGTCCTTGGAGATATTTTGGAAGAGAGCCTTAGGATTGTGGCTGCTGGGTTTGCGGCAAGCGTTTTTTCAATTGAGCCGATTGTTCCGTATAATGATGGTATGTGCTGCCTGCTTCTCACTTCTTGGCGCCCCCTAGCTCTGACAGGAACTTGCCGCCCCTGCCAGATGACATGCTGGAATATGCTGCCTTCGCCTTTGCGACCTGGTCCAAGTCAATGCCCAGGGAAACCGCAAGCCCCTCATCTGATACTGCTTTTTTGGATGAGATGAATCCAATGAAATAGTCCTCGGGCGAATTCGCCGGGAAAGTGCTTTCAGCATCGATTTTGTCCCATACCGCCAGGGCAAGGCCAGCGGATTCAGGGTATGCGAACTCCATAAGCTCCAATACAGTGATTTGCGAATGCGCTGGAGTTGACACAAGTGACGGGAACAGGCCTGCAGCCTCGCGGCCGCTTTTTGATTTGAGGGCATAGAACCTGGCAAGCGGGACAAGTATGCTCTGCGCCATGGATTTCTTGGCATTCTTGGATATCTTGCCTCTGGAATGCCTGATTGCAGAGGTTATTTCCGGGTCTGTCTTGAACTCCCCGTCCTCGCCATAAGAGCCAAAGCCTGCCTTGACAACCTGTTTTTTCACGTTTTCATAGCCTTCCACAGTGTCAAGCACTGCGTCGGGAACTATTTTATTCTTGTGCAAAATCGCGCCATAAGCGGCAAATTTTGTTTCCTTCGGATTTTCAGAGGCATACGCGGCCTTGGCAGACAAATAAGCATTGCAGGCAGCAGCGGTGAATATGGCAACCCGCGCGCTCTTGTTCTTGATTATGGGGTGCAAGGACTTGGCAGTCTCGACTTTGACTACCTTGGCGCCTGCGCCATATGCGCGGGCGACTTTCTGTTCTACGTTGTCAGCTGTCGAGAGCCTGAACTTGGACGTTTTCCTGAACCCCTCGACCTCGTGCTCTATTGTCACGAGGGCCATAGACATGTTGGCGCTCCTGCTTGAAAATGAGTCCATGTATTCCCTGTACTCAAGTATTGCAATGTCGCCCGCCTCGAAAAGCCTGCGTATGTAATTGCCTCCGAGCGGGAGATGGGCAAGCCAGGCGGGAGCCCCAAGCCTCTCTACCCCGAGCCTGTACGCCTTGTGCGCCGAGAGCGCCACTCTTGCGCGGTTCAGGGACATTTTTTTCAGGCCGGCGTAATACCTCATATAGTAGCTCTGCTTCTTCTGGTCCGCTACCTCCTGTTCCCCCGCCTCGTCAAGCTCCTGGCTTGTCGAGAACACCAGGGACAAAAACGGGGCATTGAACCCGAAAGCCTTCATCTGCCTGATGTAATCGAGTATGCGCGCCTCATTGCCAGGATTGTATTGCCCAGACTTTTCCAGGTCGTCAAGGAAATTGTTCACTTCCGAGACGAGGTGCATGGACGACTGGTTTGCAAGGCCTGTGCTGTCCTCTCCGAAATCGATTCCTGTGTCTTTTTTTCCAGCCATGCCGCAAACCCTTTTTTCAAATCAAAATGCCATTCGCTTCTTGCAAACCGTCTTTCCCGCGCTGATAACCAATCTATTAACAGACCTGAATAATAACTTAACCCCTGCCGAATCCCGCTTTTCTGCGCAAGCAACAAACAAAACGCGCGCCTACGGGAGGAATTTCTTCGCGTGTATCTTCTCCTTGAGGTACTCGGACACGAAAGACAGCCTCGGGCCCTGCAATGCGTCCTGCTCGATTTTCCTCTTTGTCTTCAGGACCTGGTTGAGTTCCTCTACCCATGCCTCGTGTTTTGAAATCCACGGGTACGAGAGCATTTCCTGCGCTCTCTTGATATCCACTTCTTTCGCCTTGATTGTCAGGTTCTCAAGGAAACTGTATTCCTTAATGTCGCGCATGGTAACGCCTATGAACCTGGCTTCCGGGATTGCGATGTCATTTGCGAGATATGCAAGGTTCATGGAGCCTGCCTTTATGGCCCAATAAATGTACCATCCCCACGCATCGCAGTCCGTAAACACGTATACCGGGAGTTTCTTGCTTGCAAGCTTGCGTATGAGCCTGCGCGTGCCCCTTGACGCCTGGCCTTTGGGGGTGACGAGTATGCAGTTCTCCTTTTTCCAGAACCCGTCCTCGTTTAGCCTCTGCCACATCGCGTCCTTTTCCACGACAAGGACGTAATCGGCCTCGACATCCACGAAGTTGATGCCATTGTCGACGTCGGAGGGAATCGCATAGCCGCTCCTGCCCTGCTTCCTGCAGTCAATCGTGGTTTCCTCACTGCCAAACTTGTCCTTGATTGTCATTGGCCCCGCAACAACGCCTTTCCGGTCAGTGTACAGGTTGAGGTCTTCGCGCTTCACGCTGATTGCAGTCTCGATGTCCTCAATGAGGGGATTTGACTCCGACTGGTCGGAAAACAATTCCTCGTCAACAGACTCGCCAAGCGAGAATTTGAGCTGGTAGAAAAGACCCCTGATTGACGTGTGCGAGCCCTCTTTCAGGAACTTCTTGCACTTGTTTGCCACTGCAACAGTCTGCATGAACTTTTTTGCCTGGCCCACATTGACAAATGTCCTCTCCTCTTTCCTGTCGCCGAGGCGAAGGCAGCCGACCGACTCGTCGAACTTGACATTTGACCTGCCGCGCGAGGCTGTCTCAAAGCCAGGCGATACGCCTGCGTCAATGTCCTTGACCATGTCAATTCCCAGGTCTTCGAGCCTTGAATAGACTTCATTGGGCGAGCCGGGAAGGATGGATTTTTCACTCTTCTTTTTCATCATCGTCACCTTCTGAACCGCCCGAGGCCGCGTCTTCCGGTATGGAATCGTTGCTTTCCTCAAGCTGCTTTGTATATTTGCCTTCTATGAGCAGGATGAGTTTTTTCTCAAGCGCCGCCTTCGTGTCCTTGCCTGAGAGTTCGGCCAGGTCTCCGGAGAGCTGCCCGACATATCTAAGCACGGCGTTTTTCCTTGCTGCCCTGTCCTTCTCGGACCTCAGGCCCGACATGTGGCGCTGCAAATCGCGCGCCACTTCCATGACTGCGCTCCTGATTTCCCCGACAACCTCTTCCTCGTCGGATATTGCCTGCTTGCCCGCGCCAGTGTAAGGTATGTGGACCGACACTATGTTTACAAGTATTGTAATTGGGAGCTGGTCGAAATTCTTGAGGCCGTACCTGCTCCATTCTATGTTCTTGACAGATTCCGTGATTGAACAGCCTGCGGAGTCGAAAATGAGCGGGGCGCGGTTGGCATACCTGAGGATTTCAGGCTGCGTGCCTTCGGCGACCTGCTTGCCCGACTGCCCGCCATACGCGATGGCGGCCTCGATTATGAACGGGATGCCGCCCCTGTATATTTTGGGCGGACGCTCGCGCACTGACAGGAATTCAGGATTGAGTATGCTTTGGAGGGATTTTGTAATCTGCTCCTGCCCAATTGGGATGATGGCGTCGGTCGCAGGCGCAATCCACTTGACCTGGCCGAATGCGCCTACAATCTTGTCAGCGTCGTCCCAGGACATGTCGGCTGGCTTCTTGGAAAAATCAACGCCCGCGCAAAGCGATTCGAGTTCCTTGACTTTCTGGGCGCTCACGCGCGCAAGCGAGTTTTGCAAAAACGATGAAACCTTCATGTTTTCCTTGTCTGCGTGCGCGAACTCGAGGAGGTCATTTTTCGCAAGCCCGAGCGGGTGCGGAAGCACAGGCATTGGCTTTGGCGGGATTTGTTCAACTGATCTTGGGAAAACGTGGGTTTCGCCAAACGGGTCCAAAAGCGTGATTTTCGCGTGCGGGTTTGCAATCGCGGTCCTTTTGAGGTATTCGAAAACGCCATAGGAGCTCTTGTCATACTTGACTTCGGCGAAATCTGCCTCCACCGTCACGCCGCGGCGCGAGCCGTCCTGCTCCTCCTTTGCCATGTTTGAGACAAGCGCGCCATTGGTCTTGAAATCGACCTCTACATCGCAAGTAACGACTTTCTTGTCATAAGCGGAAATCACATGGACAGGCTTGCCCGTGGTGACCTGGGAAAACATTGTGCAGCCTGTGGCGCCAATTCCCTGCTGGCCCCTCTGCTGGACATACCTGTGGAACTTTGTGCCCGCAAGCATTACGCCGAATACCTTGCCAATGTGCTTTTCTGGAATGCCAAGGGCATTGTCCTGCACCCTGACATGGTATTTCTCCTTGTCAATCTCCTTTATTTCCACAGAGATTTCAGGCGCGACTTTGGCCTCTTCCGCCGCGTCAAGGGAATTTGTGACGTATTCGTGGATGATTGTTGTCAGGGACCTCGTCTTGCCGCTAAAGCCAAGCATCTGCCTGTTCTTCTTGAAAAATTCGGCAACCGAATGCTCCTTGAACTCTGAAAATACCTTGTCTATTTCGCCCATGTGACTCACTTCGCTTTCCTTGCCTTTCAAAAGCAAATCAGCCTTTGGAATGCAGCACTTGAAAAATCAGGCACCAAGCTCGGTTTTTATCCTGTCTTCCTTGAGCCTGCGTCTTGCCTTCTCAAGATATGAATATACGCCGGAATGGCTTGCGCCGTCTATGAGCTTGACAACGGCGCCCACTGCTATGTCCGCAGTGTCGAGTGTGGATATGATGCCGATTGTGTAGCCATATATGCTCAGGTCGCACTCTGCGTCCGATTCGATTATGGACTTGGTCTTGCCGTCAGTGCCGATTATCCGGCTTTTTATCCTTGTAATGGAATCCCGGGAATTGGCAAACTCGCGCAGGTTGATAATTTTCAGGACATAATTGTCCTTCAAAAGCTTTAGCGCCACGTTCGGGTCGAACCCCCTGCCAATCGCCTTGACAACGTCCTTTGCGAAGAACTCGTCAACAGGCTCGCCCTCAATCTCGATTTCGCCGTCCGGGTCAGCGATGATTTCGACTTTGCATACCCTTTTGAGCATGTCAAGGGTCTCATTGCCCTTGCCGCAAAGGCTTTTCACACGTTCAACCGGAATTTTTACAACTTGCATGATTATCACGTTTTTCCAGGCTTGCCAAAGCTTTGGACATTTACGGCTTGCATGAATGCAGGGCGTCTTGGGCAGAGCCAAGCACTTTTTTCCTTTATTGGCGCGTATGCACTGGCATGCGCAACTTCACATAATTCCTGCCAAACTGGTCTGCCAAATACTAGTTATCTTCCATTTCTTTTTAAAAGCATAGGCAAAAAGGCGGGGTTTCCCCCGAAAAAAGGCATGGGCGAATGGCAAGAACCCTTTTTTGCGAAATGGACTGGACAGATTTCAGAGTCCCTTTCATGGTTTCGACTGAGAAATACGGAAAATAGAGAAAAAACAGAAGTATTTGCCAGATGACATATATGCCAAAATATGACGAAAGATTTAAGTGGGAAAGAATCGATAGAGGATAGGGGTCAGAATATGAGTGTTTTTTCACTAAAAAAATCAGAGATTACAGTTATCAAAGAAAAACCATTTAAAAATGAAAAAGAAATGCAAGATTTAATTGACGCAAATTTGAAATCCATTTTTGATTTAGATAAAGTTAAAGCTCAGTTCTCTTTGAAGAATTTTAGAATAGATACTTTAGCATTTGATAAAGAAACCATGGCATTTGTCATTATTGAATATAAAAATACGACTAATTATAGCGTTATGGATCAAGGATTTACATATCTTTCTCTTTTGCTGAACAATAAAGCTGATTTTGTATTGTTGTTTAACGAAATTACAGGACAACAAACAAAAATAAATGAGATTGAATGGTCTCAAAGTCGTATTATTTTTGTTTCACCAATATTCACGACATATCAAAAAAGTTCTATAAATTTCAAGAACCTGCCTTTTGATCTTTATGAAGTAAAAAGATATGAGAATGAGATAATCGAAATCAATAAAGTTGATGCAGAAGGAGCTACAGAAAGTATTGCTGCAATTAAAGGAATTAGTCCTGAATCGAAAGTAATTGAAAAAGAGATCAAAGTATATAGTGAAGATGACCACTTAGATTACGCATCCGAATCAATCAGAGAAATTTATAGAGAATTAAAAGAAAGAATCTTAGGATTAGGACAGATGAAAATTGAACCAAAAAAAGAATATA
>JAKALW010000073.1 GCA_021823945.1 Microcaldota archaeon | reverse complement strand
CCACCATGGCAATGGCCGCAGCCAAGCCGAATGCGGCAGGAGCGCCAAAACCAGCCCAAACCGCGCCCGCGACAGCGCTTGCCGGAAGATACGCGGCGCCAACTGCGCTGTTGTACGCCCCAAGGGCCATGCCTCGCGTCTTCTCAATGGTTATCTCGGATATGTACGCCTTGTTTACAGACTCATCCGTGGACACGAACACGCCGTATAGTGCGAAGAGAAGCGCGAACTGCCAGACTTGCGCCGCAAACGCGAAGCCCGCGATAATCGCAGCGTAGAAAGCGAATGAGATGATTATGATTTTCTTCCTGCCGACCTTGTCAGCAAGCATGCCTGCCGGCACTGACGCCACCGCGTATGCTATGTTGTAGAGCAGGTAAAGGCCCAGGATTGTCCCTGTGTCAATCCCTATCTCGTTGGCCCGAAGTATCAGGAGGGCGAAGCTGAAATACGCAAGGGAGAAAAGCACTGAGATTTTTATGAATGACTTGAACCTGGAATCCAGGGTTTTGAGACTCTCCCAGAACTTCGGCTTGGCTTTGGCCTCGATTTTTTTCTCTGGTTCGCGAACAATGATTATTATGAGAGCAACCGCTATTATCGCGGGAATGACCGAGGCTGCAAACACAGCCCTGTACGCTCCAAAGCTTGTGCCGAGGTAATTGAGTATTGCATATGCTATAATGGGGCCTGCAATCGCGCCAAGCGTGTCCATTGCCCTGTGTATGCCAAAAGACTTCCCGAGGCTGTCCTTATCTGAAGACGCGGCTATTATGGCGTCGCGCGGGGAAGTCCTGATTGTCTTGCCAACCCTTTCAAGCCCGCGGAAAATGAACAGTTGCTGCCACATTGTTGACAGGGCAATGCCTACTTTTAGCAGGGACGACAGGCCATAGCCGGCAAGAACGAATTTCTTCCTCTCGCCCTGCCTGTCTGAGACGTATCCCACGAATATGTCAAGCAGGCTTGCTATGCTGTCGGCAACGCCTTCCATCATGCCTATGATTTCCTTGCCTGCGCCCATGAAATTTGTCATGACTATGGGTATAAGTGGGAAAATCATTTCAGAGGAAACGTCGGTGAAAAAGCTCACAAACCCAAGCGCGTATATGTTTTTCTGCACTCCGCCAAAGGCATTGGCGCCCCCCGGCTTTCCAGTGTTTTCCTGCACTATGGCTTTGTTTTTTGCCTCAACGCCTGCCTTCATGTTCCCTGTTTTGCTTTTTTTCCCCATTTTCTGCCTCTTATTTATTAATCTTGGGCGTGGATACACCCACCTGCCATGTTGCGCGGAAAATTCTGGCGCATCCTGGTATTTAACACACATGCTTCTGCAAACTGATGATTATTATGCGGCATAGGGAAGAAATCAACCTCAAAATCGCCGAGCTTGAGCGCTCAAACAAGAAACGACTCAAGCCGTCCGAGCAGAGGCTTGACATTATCGAAGGTCTCAAGTTCGTTGCCGAGAAGGGCAAGTATTCCACTCTCCACGACTGGGAAGAAAAGAAAAGCGAACTCAAGAAAATGGAGAACGTGATGGAATTCGGCTACTACAAATATTGCAGGCGCGGCATGTGGGGCGAGGTCTGGCCCGGCGACAAGATGGATTCCATTGCCTGGCGCATCGCGTCATACCAGTGGGCGTTGAAAATCGAGTCCGTCGACGACATGAAAATCAAGATTGCCATGACGCCCCGCCTTGCTGTCCAGAAAAAGAAGGTTAAGGAAGAATAGGCTTAGCGATTTCGCGCGCCCTTCCCCTGCTATCCCAAGTTTTTTTTTCTATATTCCATTCCAAGCCTTTTCCGTGGCATTATTTGCCTTATCTTTATATACAAGTTTCATCTCATTACTTCCATGCCCAAGAAAGGGATTGACCCTAAAATCCAAGCAGAGCTTGACGAGCTCCAAAAAAGCCTTGCCAATCCCAGGGCGGCAGTGATTTCTTCCCCTTCTGCAGATAACGCATCCACGATTTCTCCTGACAGCGTAAAAGCCGCTGGCTCCGGCGCGCTTGTTCCCAAAGCACCAGGTAAGGCCGCTGCCTCGAAATCAAACCCTGCCAAGCCTGCAATCCCACCGGCTACTGTAGATAAAGATGTTGTTCCAACTCCTCCTGCAATCCAAATTCCAAAAGCACTTCCCAAACCCATTATTTTGAAAGTGCGGGAAAAACCCAAGGAGGAAGCCGCCCAAGCGCCAGTCATGCAAAATGCCGCACCCTCCAAACAAAATGCCGCACCCTCCAAGCAAAATGCCACAACTGCCAAGCAAAACGCCACTGCAGCCACAAATAGTGCCGCCCAATCTGTTGCTTCCGGGCAAAAGGTTGAAGAAATGCCTGAAGCCTTCAATGAGGATGATGATATTCAACCCTCCCCGATTTCCAATTCAAAGCCCAACATCCTTGTCGCAGCGTCCAACCTGGTAGTAAAATATCCCAACAAAGTCGCGCTTGACAATGTGTCATTTGACATTTACGAAGGCGAGATATTCGCGCTTTTGGGCTCCAATGGCGCGGGCAAAAGCACGGTACTTTCCTGCCTGTGCCGCCAGAAAACAGATTATTCCGGCAGCATCCTGATAAACGGCAAGGAGGCAAAGGACAACCGGGACAATGTGATATCCACTGTCGCCCTTGTTCCTCAGGAATTCTCTTTTTTCCTTGACTTTACTGTGCGCGAGAACCTGGATTTCGCCGCGCGCATGTACGGGCTTCCAGGCGATTTGCGCAAACAGGCTATTGAGGCAATGCTTGCCGAATACCACCTGGCGAATTTCGCCAATGTCAGGGCGAGAAACCTCTCCGGCGGATACAAGCGGCTTCTGAACATTGCCATGTCAGTAATCAAGGACCCCAAACTCGTGCTCCTCGACGAGCCAACCGCGGGCCTTGACGTTTCCATGCGCAAGCTGATAAACGGAGCGATAAAGCGGTTCAAGCACAAGGGCGTGAGCGTGGTCCTCACTACGCACTATTTGGAGGATGTCGAGGAAGTCGCAGACAGGGTGATGATGCTATCCCTTGGCAAGCTTCTTTCCGTAGGCACGCTGTCGGAACTCATTGCGAAAAACGGCGGGCCATACACCATAATCCTTTCCCAGATAAGCGGCGACATCGGCAGGCTCACGGCAATGGTCGGGAAGTTCAAGAACTTTGAAAAAATCGTGCCTTTGCAAAACTCCATCTATCTTGTGGCGCAGCAGGACAAAATCGGCGATTGCCTTGCCGAGCTTTCGGTCGTTTTCACTTCAAGCAAATTCCAGGTCAACAAGATTGACATAAGGGAACCGTCCCTGAATCGTGCCTTCCTGGGCATAGCGGGCCATTAAATGAACCTGTTGCACATGACCTCAGCGGAAATCAAGCTCATCTACAGGATGGGCCTGACAGCCTTCCTCATCATGATATCGCCAATAATCATCATGGCGGTCCTGGGGCCCGCGTTCTCAACTTCCATAGACAACATAGGGAACATTGGCTTGGCTGTTTATGACACTGACCCTGGCTTTAGCGGCTCTATGATGGCATCAATCAGCGAGATACGCGGCATCACTGTCATCACTGCCAGGTCGGAATCGGAGCTTGAGCACCTGGTCGCATCCGGCGCTGTCCCGCTCGGGGTCAAGCTCGGCTCTGACGCGTCCGGCCAGTATGCAATATTCTACAGGGACCCGCAGAAAAGCTCGCTTGCGACCAACATCATCATGAACATCCAGTCTGCCCTGACAGAGAAAAAGGGCCAGTTCGTGACCACGTCCTTTGACACCATACGGCAGCAGATGGACGACGCGTCTAATGTCCTGAAGGCAAACGTGCAAAAGGCGCACCAGCTCAATTCCACGCTCTCTGATTCGAAACAGGGGCTTTCAAACTTGCAGTCCCGCTCGCTTTCGATTGGGCAGCAGGATTATTCGTCCGTTTTCTCCGGCATGCGCAATACAATTTCCGATTCGCGCGCAACAGCGCAGTCGGCAGACTCGCAGATATCGGGCATTCGCTCACAATCCTCGCAGCTCACGACTTACAGACAAAAAATCGCGTCAACCAAGAGCAGGCTGACAAGCATAGACTCCATGCTTGTCAATTTCCAATATACCCGGCAAAACTACAATAACAAGATAGATTCGGCCGTGGCAAAGCTCAATGCCTACGACAGCGAGCTGTCCTCTGTCCAAAGCCTCCTTACAATGGCATACAACGCGGAATCCGATTCTACCATCAAATCATACCTGTACGATTCCCTAAGCAAAGTGAGTTCGGCAAGGTCGGAAATAAGCTCTTCTAAAAACGATTTGCTCTCCGCTCAGTCGGACCTGAATTCGATAGATGTCCCATCGTACAGGAACGAGATAGCGCAATCGCAAACCGAGCTTTCGGACGTGGATTCCCAGCTTGCCCAAACGCAAAGCCAGATTGATTCATCCACCACTGACTGGGAAAACAAGATATCCCAAATCCAGTCTGACCTTGACAATGCCGACTCCAATATCGACACCATGAACCAGTCAGCCCTGGCATTTTCTGATTATGCCATGTTCGTGGCTAATTATTCCCAAGCGTCAATTGACCAGATTGGCGCCATGCAGTCATCGCTTGGCGCGTCCACTGCGGACTTTGACCGACTGTCAAGCCAGCTGTCTTCAGGCAGCGGGCCTGATTCCAAATACCTCAAGCCGATTCTCCTGACAACCAAGGATGTCACATTGAACAGCAACATGATAAGCCTGTTTTTTCCCGCAATCATAGGCTTTGACATGATTTTCGCGTCCCTGCTGCTTCCAATGGTGGTAGGCGTTTACATACAAAACCAGGGCATGGACCAGAGGATAAAGGATTCCAAATTCGGCGTGTTCAATTTCATCATGGGCAGGTTCATAGGCAACTACATTGTGGCAGGAATCCAGCTTCTGATATTGTTCCTGATTGGCGCATTGCTCTTTGGCGTGTCTGACATCAATGACTATCTTTTCCTTGGCATCAGCCTTGCCATAATTCCTGCGGTGTTTTCCTCTTTCGGCGTGCTTCTGTCCCAGTTTGTCCGGCGCGAGGGCACGGCTGTCATGTTGTCAATTCTCATATGCATCCCAAGCATTTTCTTCTCGGGCGCGCTCCTGCCCCTTGAACTGCTATCGCCGCTCTTCCAGTTCTTCGGGAAAATCCTGCCATTGTATTCAGTGACGCAGGTGATGTCAATGGCCGCCGTGAAGGGCCTGTACATAACGGATGCATTGCCTGAAATGCTCTATCTGTTTGTTTTCACGTTCTTCTGCCTTGTCGCGGCATATGCAGTGAGGAAACAGCAGCAGTAACGCCCTTTCCAGTCCGGCCTGAAACAAAAAAACATTTTCAGCCTGAGAAATTCTGCCTTAATAAAAATTAGTTGGCACTCTCGCCCATTTTCTCTATTGCCCTAACAAGCGTTTCCCCGTCCCGGTTGGCGCACACCCTGATGAATGCCTTGTCCGCGCCGAAATCCGCGCCTGGCGACACTGCCACGCCTTTATCAAGGAGTTTCAAGGCGTATGATGTTGCGTCCCCTATTCCTTCATGCCTGGCAAACACGTACATGCCGGATTTTGGCATTGCAAACTCGAACCCTTCCGCTTTCATTGCCTTGGCGGCAGTTTCCATCCTCGATTTCCAGATTTTCCTGTTCCCGTCAAGTATTTCCTTCTCGTTCTCGAGGCACGCAAGTCCTGCCGCCTGTGAAATCGGCGAAACGCACGTCGCTGTGACCTGGTTGAACGCAATCATTTTCTGTGCGATTTCTACGGGCGCAACAATGTAGCCAAGGCGCCAGTTTTCCATGTTGAATTCCTTTGAGAACGACCTCACCCTGATTGCGCCTTCATAGCGCGGGATTTTTTCAAATGCCAGCCCCTTGTACGCCTCGTCAAGAAGCAGAGCTGTCCCATTGGCTTTTGCCTCTTTCACAGCCTGCCTGATTGAAGTTTCCCTGTAAATCGTGCTTGTGGGGTTCAAAGGATTGCATATGATTGCCACGTCTGCTTCCGGCAGGCCCCCAAACTCCCAATTTTTTTCAAGGCTTGAGGGGGGCGTGATTGCATGGAGCCAAAGCTGGCTTGCCGCAAGCATATATGCTGGCCAATAAGGGGATGGGAATGCCACTTTCCCACCCTTCTTTGCAAGCACGGAAAGCAACCCGTATATGAGGTGTTTTGAGCCTGGCCCGACAACAACGTTTTCAATGCCGCATCCTTCCCTTCTGGCTATTGCATCCCTTAATTCGGGCATGCCGGCGGAAGAGACATATGAAGACTTCCCGCTCCTGATTGCCTTTGTCGC
>JAKALW010000072.1 GCA_021823945.1 Microcaldota archaeon | reverse complement strand
AATTCCTCTTCCACTGTGGAAGAGGAATTCGCGCCCGGAAGCGGCACTTTTGTCGAGAACGGCGTGATATACGCGTGCACCTCCGGCAAGATTGTTTCCGACGGCAAGACGCTCTCAATCGAGGGCAGGAGCAACCTGAAGAAGCTCAACGTTGGCGACCAGGTCATAGGCAGGGTCGAGAACGTCAAGGAGCCCGTCGCGCTCGTGCTTGTGCTCGGGCTGGACGAAAAGGGCGAGAGGTTCATGATAAGCTCAGACTATTCGGTGCTGCACGCCTCAAAGATAAAGGATGGCTTTGTAAAGAACATCCACGACGAGATAAAAATCGGCGACCTGATTCTTGCAAAAGTCGAGGAGGAAAGGACAGACGGCCTCGCGCTCACGATAAACGCAAAGGAGCTTGGCGTGATAAAGGGCTTCTGCACCAGGTGCAGGGGCGCGCTCGAGCTGAGGAACTTCAACTTGGTCTGCGAAAAATGCGGGCACAAGGAATACAGGAAAATATCTTCAAGATACAGGGGTGGCATTGTATGAAACTGAATTTCCTTGCTAAGGAAACCCATTACGTGGAAATAGAGATTGTCGGCGAGGACCACAGCCTCCCAAACGCCCTGCGCGAGATAATACTCCAGGACGACGACGTAGAGTTCGCGGCATACAAGATGCCGCACCCTCAAATCGCAAACCCGATACTCATTGTCAGGACAAAATCCAAAAACGCGCTTGCGGTCGTGAAGTCCGCGGCAAAGGAGCTGGCAAAGCGCGCCAAGGAGCTCAAAGAGGAGTTCGAGACTTCGGGCCACAAGAAAAAGGCGAAGCAGTAGGCGCCTTTCCCTTTTTTCATTTTCCATTTTTTCAGAATAATTCCAGATAGAATCTTTTCCAATCAAGGGATATATTTTGGACACAAAAACCCCCGCGCCTATAAACCCGAAGACAGGCAGGATTGCCCAGATAAAGCATTCCCTGTCCACAATGGCGCAGGACGCGTACAAGACAAACGCGTTCCTAATCCTGGCAGTTGTCGCATTCGCGCTTTTCCTCATAACCAAGATACCGGTGTTCGGCTTTTTCGTGGCGCTAGGGATAGTGGGCGCGGTCGTGGTTGAGACCGCAGTCGGAGTCAGGGAGACGGGCTGGAAAAACGAGATAAAGGAGATAGCAATAGCCATACTCATAGCCCTTGTCGTCTGGTACGGCGCGGGATTCCTCCTTGGCACCCCGTCGCCGATAAACGCCATAGTGTCATGCTCTATGCTCCCCCACCTTGAGAGGGGCGACCTCGTGCTTTTGCAGGGCGGCGCTGTCAATGCGCCCCAGATAAACATAAGTGACGCGGACGCAAATGCGCTTTTTTCCGAGCCAGTAGTCCATTACCCAAACGGGACTTTGCAGGTCAATGGCTCCATATACTCATACTGCACAAGCCTGCTCTACCACGCGGAGCCAATCTGCGACGGGTTCAAGAGCACCCCTGAATTGTATTACGAGACGCGCGGGAATTTCACTTTCAGGTACGCGAAGTGCCCCAGGACATTCCAAAACGACCCGAAGCAGTACACTGAGCCGTGCGTGGACGGGGTGGAATACAATGGGCAGGCATACAACACCAACCTGAAAAACGACGTAGTGGTCTATGGCACGAAGACTGGCGAATTATACTCATACACCACAGGCGGAGGGGACATAATACACAGGGACATCCTGACAGTCAATACCCCCACGCGCTCAATCTACATGACAAAAGGCGACAACAACGCCATATTCGACATCCAGGCATATTACTATGACACGATTGTGCCGCATCTCAAGAATACAGGGAACACGCCTGCCACCTCGGCGCAGTTCAAGGGCAAAGTCATCGGCAGGGTGCCATACCTTGGCTACCCTAAGCTCTTCATATCCCTTTTCTTCACAGAGCCGGAAGGCTGCAACATGATATTCACGAAATATGCGAGCCAGTAGTTGCCCAGCCCTTTCCATTTCCTGATATTTCCGATTTCATGATAGTTTAATAATAAATTCCGTTGATATATTGTTGGGAGGTTGTTAGTATGTTCTCATTCCTGGTTGAAAACGCCAAAGACTGGAAGGCCGCAGTTGACGCGATTGTCAACCTTATTGATGAGGGCCAGTTCGAGATAACGGGTGACGGATTGTCGCTTAGGGCGATGGACCCGTCGCAAATCGCCATGGTATCCTTTAGCATGCCAAAATCGGCATTTGTCCAGTTCGACGCCAAGGCCACAAGCAAGGTCGGATTGAACTTCACCAACCTCTCAAAAATCCTGGGCAGGACCCGCGACGGCGAGCAGCTTGGAATTTCAGACGAAGACAACAAAGTCCTCCTCAAATTCGCGTCAAACGGAAAGAAAAGGACTTTCAAGGTCCCGATGATAGACCTTGCGGGCGGCGCGTCCCGCGAGCCAAACATTGTCCCTGACGCGCAGGTCACAATCCTCGCAGGCGAGTTCAAGGACCTCTTAAAAGACGCGGCCCTCGTATCAACGCACGTGACGCTCGAGGCGAACCAGGGCGGATTCTTCGTGGACGTGAAGGGCGACAGCTCGGAGCTGAAGACTGAAAGCGAGAAGACGCCCGAGTCGGCAATCCAGCTAGATGTCAAGGCGCCTGCGCGCGCTACATTCCCGCTCAAGTACTTGGAGGACATCACAAAGGCGTGCCCTGACGCATTGCCATTGAAGATAAACCTCAAGTCAAATGCCCCGGTGAAAATCGAATACGAGGTAGCCCAGGCAAAGGTAGTGTATTACCTCGCGCCAAGGATTGACACTGACTAGACAGCGGGTTAGTGGGCGGTGGCAATCATGCGCAGGCTCACGACCCATCCTCCTTTTTCTTCAAGCAACACGCTTTGGGACTGGCACCGCGCTGTCAATCCTGTTAAGGTCATGGCGCATTTCTGCGTGCTGGAATTTTGCAAATGCGTGCCGCATCTGGGCCTGAAAAACAGCATATACAGGTTCACGGGCATGAAGGTAGGGAAGAACGCTGCAATAGCGCCAAATGTCACGATTGATTTTTTCTACCCCGAACTCATAACCATCGGCGACAACGCGATAATCGGCTATGGCGCCACGATACTTGCACATGAGTTCCTCACCGACTGCTACAAGACAGGCGAAGTTGTGATTGGCGACAATGCGATGGTGGGGGCGAATGCGACAATACTTGCGGGCGTGAGGATAGGCAAGGGCGCGAAAATAGGCGCGGGGAGCACTGTCTCATGCGACGTGCCAGATGGAAAGACGTTCGTCATGGCGCACAGGATTGAATGATGCAAAATATGTCATGGTTCAATTGCCGGCAAGGATTTGGCAAGCGCCGTGAGATATTAGAAAGCGCAATCTGGGTTTTGATTCATATGGATTCCGGCGTGCTGAGGAAAATCCTGTTTCTCATACTTGCGATAGCGATTTGCTTCGGGTTTTACTTTTACTCGCCCTTTTTCAGTTACAGGAGCCCGCTGCTTTGGATATTCCTCCCGAACAGCCCGCTTGCAATACTCGCCGCGCTCGTGACCATATTTTATTTCCAGAAAAACGAGTTCATGAAACTGCTTTCATCAGTCTACGTTGCGAAATTCGGGATTTGGACTGTTTTTGTCATGTTGCTGTACCCGGCGTACTATCTTAACCAGAAAATACTTCCGGAATCAGTGGCGCTATACATAATCCCGCACATGGCAATGGTCTTCCTCGCGCTTGCAATGATGCCGAGGAAACCCTCGAAAATGCACCTTGCGGCTGTTCTCGTGTTTTTCCTTGCAAATGATGCCGCCAATTATTACCTTGGCGTGATGACTGATTACCCGAGCATCATACCACTGTCCCAAATCGGGCTTGTAAGGGCATTCTCGATTTTCATGTCAATCACGTTCACCTTCTTCTATTTCAAGATAGGGCCCATGCTTGCGAAAACCAGGGCTGTCAAGGGCGTAGAGAAGGCATTGGGGATTGGAGAGCAAAAAACCGGGAAATACCGGGCATAGCCATGAGAAATCAGGGCGGCATCTGTGGGCACAAACATATATTTATATACCTAAATTGCCTTATTTTACAACTAGGCTTGAGAACTTTGACCTTGGACGAACATTCGTCCTGTGGGAGGTCAATTTATAAGGGTTATCAGCCAAAAAGGAGCACCGCTTATTTTTGAGGTGCATAATTATGGGTCTAAGGCCAGGAAGAACTTGCAAAACGCTTGAGAAAACCGCATGGGCTCGGTTCTCAAAGAGAAAGCCCAGGAAATCCTTTGTGAAGGCAATGCCGCACAGGAACCTTAATGTCTACAACATGGGCGACCCCAAGGCAAAATACGAAATCCAGTTCGATTTGACGTCGTCAGCTGACCAGCAGCGCAGGGACAACGCGATTGAGTCGGGCAGGCAGGCGGCAAACAAGTTCCTTGAGAAACTAATCCCGAACGGATACTTTTTCAAAGTCAGGGCATACCCGCACAATGTCATCAGGGAAAACAAGATGATTGCGGGCGCAGGCGCGGACAGGCTGCAAAAGGGCATGAGGAAAGCCTTCGGCAGGCCGACAACGCGCGGCGCGCGGATGAGGACGGGCCAGATACTTTTCTCGATAAAGACGACAATGGCGAACCGCGCCAACGTCCTTGAGGCGTTCCTTCGCGCCAAAAAGAAGCTTGGCTCCGACTTTGCCATTACCGAGACACAGATACCGAACTGAAACTAGCCTGGATTTTTTTATTTTTTACCACTGCCTTTTTTTTGGATAAGGCATGTTTGGCTTCCAGGCGCAATGACCAAAATGGTGATTTGCTTGGAAGACATGCTCATATCCACAGACGTTGACAACATAATCTCGCTTTTGCGTGCGAAACATAATACATCCCTTGACGAGATAGCGGCAGAACTCAAGATGCCAAAATCCGAAGTCAGGAAATGGGCAAGCGTGCTTGAGGCGCAGGGGATGGTGAAAATCAACCACCGCATGATGCGCGAATACATCATGTGGCAGGGCGAGCCTGGTCCTGAATCCAAGGAAGCCCAGGCAGAAAAAAAACAATCCGTCAGCGCAAGTCCGCTTGACTTGTCAGTTGTCGAGGCGAGGACGCAGGAAGTCGTGAAAATGCCAGCGCCAAGCCAGCAGGCAATTCCCCAGGCAAAGGAAACTCAAAGGGAAATCCAGCCTGCCGAGAAGCAGTTTGACGAGATTGAGCATGCAAGAAGCATAGAGGGCAGGATAAGGCAGTCAATGGCAAAGCTTGAAAAGGCGCAGGAGCCAGCCGCGCCCGTGATGGAATCAGGAGAAGAGGAAGAGACGCAGGAAGAGCCAAGCCCGGTTTCACGATACATAGAACACATTCCCACAGCAAAAAGCCGCCCTATGGGGAAAAGCACTGCCGCAAGGAAGGCAATGCAGAAGCAGGTTGCGAAAAAGGCGATGCCAAAAATAATTGCGAAGAAGGCGGCGGCAAAAGAGCGGCCCGCCATGCCGAATAAAATCGCCATTGAACCAAAGCGCGCCAAGGTGACACTCGGTTCCCTAGCGCCAAGGGCAATGCCCGAGAGGCAGGCGCCCGTGCCAAAGCCCGAGAAAAAGGTAATCACGCTTTCGGACATGCTTTCAGCCCAGATGGAAAAAATCCGCACGCAGGAGGAAAGGATAAACTCGCTCAAGGAGGAGAAGGCAGACCTGCTTGTGAAGCATCTCGAGCCAGTGGAGCGCAAGCTTGAGTCGGAGATTGAGACAGTGTCTGACAAATTGCTTGAAAAGCAGAGAATCATACTTGAACTGGAAAAGCAGGCTACAGGAATTCCCAAGATTGTCGAGGGAATAGACCAGAAAAACGCCAAAATCTCGGAAGTGGAGGAGGAGGCGCGCAAAGCGCTTGACAATGCCCGCATAGAGCTTGAGGACATACTCTCCGAGCTTGAGGGGATAAAGTCCCTGTCCCAGGACAGGATGGACGAGCTTGAAAGGACCTCGGCCGAGGCTAATGCGAAGCTTGAGGGCGTGAAAAAGTCGCATGAAAACATAGACAAGCTCATTGAAACTGCGAACGGCAGGATAGAGGCCACGCGCGCTGCTGTAGAAGAACAGGTGTCAAGGCTTGAGGAAGTCGAGTCCCAGATGGACAGCCTAGAGGAGTACAAGAAAGCGCTTGAAGACGACATGGAACAGGCAGCAAAGGCTATAGAGCGCCAGAAAAACCTCGCAAAGGTCCTTGCTGAGCACACAGGCACGATAGAGGCTGTAGAGGGATACACGCGCCGCCAGTTTGAGGAATACGAGAAGCAGGTCGAGGCGCTCTCCGAGCTTTCCGCGTCCAACGA
>JAKALW010000071.1 GCA_021823945.1 Microcaldota archaeon | reverse complement strand
TGGAGGTTGACAGCTCGAAAGCCTGCAGCGACTCGCACTACCTGCACAATTGCGAGAATGTCAATTCCTCAATGTTCTGTTTCAATGCCAAGAACCTGAGCTACGCGGTTGGAAACACGCCCGTTGGGAAGGAGCAATACGCGAAAACAAAGGCTATGCTTTTGGCCTGGGCAAATGAGAAGCTTGCGAAAAACAAGGAAATCCCCCTAAGCATATTCGACTTGGGATGCAGCGGCTGGAAGTAAAAATAGTGCCGTACATTTTAGCGGAGATTGCATTAGGAAGTGAGCGCGGCAACTGGAAATTCTCCCATGGAACGAAAGCGCCAGATTGTTTTATATATTTATGTGCGTAAATATGTAGCATGACAAAGAAGCAGGATTCAGGTTTCGAATTGTTCAAGGCCCTAGGGGACAGGACGCGCTACAACATAGCGACTTTCCTGCTTGACGGGGAGAAGTGCGCCTGCGAGCTGCCGGCCCTTGTCAAAAGGGCGCAGCCAACAGTCTCGCTCCAGCTCAAGTGCCTGGAAAAGGCCGGGATAGTGGAATCGAGAAGGGATGGCAAGAAAAGGCTATACAGGGTTTCAAGTCCCGCCGCAAGGAAGATGCTTGAAGGCGCAAGGAAAAAATAGGGGGGAAGGGGTAGAAAAATGGAAGAATTTGCTCTGCTTGGGATTGCGGCGGCCATTGTAGGATTCGTGACCGCGGGATTGAAAATAAGGTTTGACAGGTTCTTCAGTTTAATCCTTCTTGTGATGCTTGTGGGCGTGCAGGTCAAGGACGCGGTGAACATGACTCTCTGGGTCATACTATCAGGCTCCGCTTATGTGCTCTATTCCAATATGAAGGAGTTAAGCGCCATGCCAAAAGAACAGCTGGCAAAAAGGATTCTGGCAATTCTCGCGCTGGCAGGAGTTTTCTCATATATAGGGAGTTATATTTATTCGATAGTCGCCCCGGCGGTTCTGGTGCTCGCCCTTTCAGCGCTCGCCCTGCTTTACGGGCTTAGGCTGATATTCATCCATTTCAGCGTTGCCGAGATGAACCATCAGGGAAACGCGGCATTTGAAAAATTCTGCGCCATTTTCGGTCCGAGCATAAGCGGACTTAGCATGGGTTTCATCGGTACATCCCTAAAGCCGCTAAAAATACCGTTCGCTGTGAGGATAGGCAAACTGCCCATGAAAAAAGTATACGCGGGGAACGTCATGACTGCCTTTATCGCGGCCCTATTGGCGATAATATGGCATTCAACACTTTTCCAGCAGGGGCAGTTTGCCCAGGAGCTCATTTACGGCATGGCGTTTTTCGCCGTGGCGCACATTGCGTACGAGTTGACAATGCTCAAATTCAGGGAAGAATGGAGAAATTCTTTCCAGGTGGCGATAGGAATCATTCTCGCCATTGTATCCGTCCGCCTTGCGCTCTTTGCGCTTTGAAAGACAATGAATTGCATGTAAATGCAGTGATAGAAAAAAAGGTGGCAGAATGGACATAAAAATACTTGGAAGCGGATGCCCGAATTGCAAAAGGCTCGAGGAAAACGCAAAACTGGCAGTGGCAGAGCTTGGAATCAAGGCAACTGTTTCAAAAGTGACGGAGATTGAAAAAATAATGGAATACGGGGTAATGGGCACCCCCGCCCTCGTGGTGGATAATGAGGTGCTCTTTTCAGGCAGGGTGCCAAGCGCAAAAGACCTCAAAAACCTCCTGCTGGCGTGCGAAAAGGCAGGGCAAAAATAGGACATTCCTATTCGAAGCGCAAATAACCGGATTATCCGGCTTAAATTCAGATAAAAAAGAGGATTAAAATGTTGCAGGAATTCGCCGATTGGGCCACTTATTCCGCACTTGGCATGGCGCAGGGCAGCCAGCTGGCGGCAGCTGTCAACTTCTTCGTATACGACTCGATAAAAGTCACGCTCATGCTTGTCGTGATTGTTTTTGCCGTGGGCATAATCAGGACATTTGTCACCCCCCAGAAGGTCAAGAAATGGCTCGGGAACAAAGGCGAAGGCCTGGGAAACGCCCTTGCAGCCCTCCTTGGAGTGCCAACGCCTTTCTGCTCGTGCTCGGCAGTCCCGCTTTTCATTGGTTTTGTCGAGTCAGGAGTGCCGCTTGGGATAACGTTTTCATTCCTGATAGCCTCGCCCTTGATTAACGAGGTTGCGGCTACAATGCTTCTTGCCATGTTCGGCTGGCAGATTGCCGCGCTCTACATAGGGAGCGGGCTTATTGTCGCCATAATCGCTGGGATTGCAATAGGCAGGATGGGGCTTGAAAGCGAGGTTGAGGAATTCGTTTACAAGATAAAGGCAAAAGCCCTCAAGGAGCGGGAAATGAGTTGGAAAGAAAGAGTTGATTTCGGCATTTCGGAATCAAAGGACATAACCCTCAAAGTCCTGCCATACATTCTCCTTGGCATAGCTATAGGCGGGCTTATCCACGGCTACGCGCCAGCCGATTTCCTTGCAAGCATTGCAGGCAAGGCAAACCCGCTTGCAGTCCCGATAGCTGTAATCATAGGCATACCGCTTTACTCGAATGCCGCTGGCATGGTGCCTATTGTCGGGGTATTGATTTCCAAGGGCATGCCAATAGGCACGGCCCTTGCCTTCATGATGAGCGTCATAGGCCTGTCGCTGCCCGAAATGATAATCCTGCGCAAGGTCCTAAAGCCGAAGCTCCTTGCGGTTTTCGTGCTTGTGCTTTTCATATCGTTTGTAATGATAGGATACCTGTTCAACTTCTTGCTTGCCTGAAAACAAAACCTGAAAATGCCGGAATCAAAAGCCCGTAATAGCATAATGCCGGAACTTGGACGTTTCGAGTGTTAAAAAGTGTTTAAAGATATATTTATAACGATTCAAACAGTAAAAATCCACGATAAAGATGAACCAACTCATTGAGAGAGCCAGGCAGGACGCCAATGCGATCAAAAACAGGCTTTACACAAGCCAACTGGCAAATGGCAGGGCAAACGGCCTCTTCGTGCGGCTCAAAGAGGACCTGGAAAGCCCAGAAATACTGCTGCTTAAAAAAAGCGGCGGAGTCCTGATAAGGAAACTCACGCCCAAGCAAAAAGCCAATGCCCTCGGGCACATTGCTAACATGGAGCGCAAGGTCAACACGGCAGTGGATTTCATAAATAGCAGTGAGAACGAGGGCAAAATATACGCGGTGCTTGCCAGCCTGTCCAAACTTGCGGAGCGCAGCATGAATTTGGAAATATCAAGCCTGACAGGAAAGCCCGACAAGTCCGCGGTTTCTTACGCCATCCGAAACGGATTCGCCCAGCGGCAGATAAGCCAAATAGAAAAGTTCATTTCCGATTTCCTGCCTTTCGGGGCAAAACTCAAGATGGGCAAAGATGCGTATATGAAACCGGCAAGTGAGGGGAATGACGGGCAGGCCGTCTTCCTTACGCACCCAAACATGGGGGGAAGGGAAAAGGTTGGGGAAATCTCAATCACCCGTGACCCGACATTAATAGAAGTGCTGAATTATGCCAACATGTCAAAATATTCGTACATGGTTATCAGCCCCGATTCAAATTACGTGGACATAGTGGACAAGTCGGTCTACATAAGGGTCAACAACCAGCAGATTGCAAAAACCGGAACGCTGCCAAAAAAGCACCTTGACAGCGCGCTTGAAAGATGCGGCGTGCTTTTCAACAAGCTTGTGGCGGACCTGGGCAAGCCAATGCTTGAAAATTATATCCTGGCGCTTGTGAGCCCAAAGGCGGGCGACAGCCAGAACCTGATAAACATCACAGTGGCAAGCTTCATCCTGAAGCCCGGCGATTACCGCCTGGCAGGCGACAAGGGCTTGCAGGTGTTCGAGAACATGCCCGTCATGATAAAATTCGACCAGACAGCCCAATCTCTGAAGATGGACATGACCATAGCGGACATCAACGGGACGAGACTGATTGAAACAATGGAACTGGGCGAATATCTTGAAAAGTAGGAAAAGCCCCTGGCAGCAAAAGGGGAAAGCCCGGCATGGAATTGCAAAAGATGGCTAGTTCCTGTAAGGGAAATCAGGCACGGGCGGGGCTATTGGATGGATTGGCCCCGGGCCCTCGATAAAATCATTCGTAGAATTCATATGAAAAACCCCCTTAACGCAAAATTGCAGCCATTATTCAAAATTGCCAATTCATGGCTTCAATCATTATTCCAAATTGCCCGCCGGCGGGCGTAAAGCCAAAAAAAAGAGAAAATGGCGGGAGTGTGGCGCCCGCCTTTTCCCCGGAAATTCCCTGGCTGTTCAGTTCATCTTCTTGAGCTGCTCAATCCTTTCGGCAACTCCCTTTGCCTCAAGCTCCAGGGATTTCTTGTACTCCTCGAGCATCTCTATTTTCTCGTCCCTTGTAAGGTACGTGCGGAAAGATGCCATGTCCCCGCAAGAGCCGGACGCGCTGCAACAGTCTCCCATATTCTCAACCCCACCCCACGTATCGGGCAGCCGATACGTATTGGGCATCCGATACTTATCCTGCGAAGGTGTTTTAAGCATATCGGGCGCCCAATATAGCCATGGCAAAAGTGCTCTGCTGCGACATGAGGGGGATGCTCTCATTCCTAATCCTTTTCCTGCTGTCAAAAAAGCCCATGCACGGCCAGGAAATCGCAAAGGAGCTTGAGAAGAGGAAGGGCGAAAAGCCGAGCCCGGGAACCATATACCCCGCGCTCGCCTCGCTGAAAAAGGCAGGCCTGATAAAAGAGAAGAAACCTGGCAAGGCCATAGTCTACGAACTCACGGCCGAAGGCAGGGATGGCCTCGCGCACGCGAAAAAGCACTTCTGCCGCATGTTCATGGATGTTTTCTGAAAAAAAAGGCCGATATGACAAGGCAACACGCCCTGCCGCCCCTAATATTTTTTCTGCCCGCGGTTTTCCCTTGCTGCCCAGTTTTGCCTGTTGAACGCACCACCCAATGCAGCCGTGCCAGTGGCAACTACCGCGCCAAGGGCCACGTTTTGCACAACCAGCATGGCAAGCACAAAGGCGTACGTTTCAACGCCCGTGTATGGCATGCCGAGCACAGGAATATGCAGGAGAAGAGCCAATGCTGACGCCGCGCAAAAAACCAGCGAATACACCAGAGATATGTAGGCGCCGCACTTGGCGCAGTGGAGCGGGCCGTGGCGCGAATTCACATAGCCGCAATACGCTATGACCGCGAGCCTGGAAAACGAGAAAGCTATATTCGCGAAGGAATACGAAAAAACAGGCGGGACATACCCGGCAATTATTAAGGCGACCTCTAGAAGAGACAAGAAGACAAGCGCTGCCGCGCACGGCATGACTTTGTTCCAATCCATAATGGAAATGGATGGCATTAAGCAGTATTTATGCCTTGTGGAGTGGTAGATTGGAGAGAAAACGGGCGTAGCGAAAAAAAGCAATCGCGGAAAAATGCGATATCACACAAGCTCTTCGCAAAGCGGGGCAAACGTGTTTTCAACTCCGGCGTAGCGCTTCTTGGCGCCTGTTTTCTCCTTGATTTCAGCGATATGGAGTCGGGCGTCGTTGACAGCCTGGAGGTGCTTTAGCAAAAGGAGATACTTGGGGTTCTGCGAATGCGCGTATCCTGGGGATTCGTAGCGCGAAATGCGCTTTGCCAGGCATGCAGAGATTTCCCTGTGCCTTGCTGGAGTGTGAATTTTGATCATTATTGCCGCCTCTGGTTCAGTCTAAGGTTATGAAAAAATCCAATTTGCAAAAATTCATGCAAAATAAAAAAATGTTTGGCGCGGAGGGTGAGCCCCGCGGTTTCAAGCCCTTGCTAGCCCTTACTTCTTGGACCTGATGTCCTTCCTTTTTGGCCTGAGGACCTTGTAGCCGCACTTGCGGCACTTGTCAACGCCCTTCTTGTTCCTTGCCTTGCATGACTTGCAAATGACAATCAATGAAATCTCAGCGTCTGCTTCAGCGAACTTTCCCATCCCAAATCACCTTAATACTATGAAATATGAAACATTGCCGCCCGTAGGCACGCCATAGGTATAACAGGCCGCATGCACAAAACAAGCATTTTCTTTATCCTGCCAATGTTTAAAATGTTATGCTGGAATAAATTCTGTGCGTATTTTGCCAGTGCAAAGCAAAGCATGAATGCCGGGACTTGTGCAGATGCGCCAGCAAACGCCCTCATAGCTCAGAGGCAGAGCGCCTGTCTTGTAAACTTTTTAGGAAAAGTTAAATCAAAATTCCCTAAAAAGCGAATCAAGCCAACAGGAGGGCGTGGGTTCAATTCCCATTGAGGGCTTAAATTTGTGTTTGTTTCCGCCAGCATGAGGTCGCGGTCGGCAACTC
>JAKALW010000070.1 GCA_021823945.1 Microcaldota archaeon | reverse complement strand
AGAGGCATTTGAGAAAAGCCTGGCAAACCTGGGGCTTGGCTACATAGACCTGTACCTCATCCACTGGCCTGTCCCCGAAAGGCTCGAATCCTGGAAAACCCTTGAAAAGCTACTCGGCTCAGGCAAGGTGAAGTCAATCGGCGTGAGCAATTTCACCATCAGGCACCTGGAAGAGCTTCTCGATTCGGCATCAGTGGTCCCTGCTGTGAACCAGGTGGAATTCACGCCTTTCCTATACCAAAAGGATTTGCTTGATTATTGCAGGAAAAAAGGCATAATACTTGAGGCATATGCTCCCCTAACGCGCGGAAGCAGGCTTGCAGACCCCAATCTTGAGGAGATAGCTGCTTCGCACAAGAAGACTCCTGCCCAGGTCATGCTTCGCTGGTCTGTCCAGAAAGGCGTAATACCCCTGCCAAGGTCGAAAAATCCTGCGCGGATTAAGGAAAACGCGGACATATTCGATTTCAACCTCACAGGCAAGGAAATGAATGCCATTGACTCATTTGACGAGGGCCTGCGCACGACATGGGACCCGGAAAGCATGAAATGATTGCAGTTCACCGGCAATGTTTTAGCTGGCAGTAGCTATCCAAAAAAAATCTAAAATAAAATAAGAAAAAAAGGAAGAATGAACGCTTATTTCTTCTTTTTCTTCGAGTCTGCCATGCACTCTTCGCAGTTGCAGCCTTCGCCGCCACAACAACCGCGGCCGCATTTGCATACAAATGGCAGCAATCCCGATAGCAGGAGGTAAATGCCGATTACGAGCCAGGCGCTTGTCAAAGTGAGCGCATAGCCGACATTGTACGCGCCTGCGATTAGGACCAAGCCTGCCAGGATTTTCAGGACTTTCTTGCACATGCATCCCATAGAGATTCCTCCGAGATATTTTAAACGGGGCATTGCAATGCCAACAAAAGCCTTGCCACCCCTTGCCCCGTATAGTCGCCTCGAATGTAATTGCGTTGCGCCGTTTATAAACTTTTTGTGGAAGTCAGGGGCATGTTTTTCCGCTATGAAAATGTAGGATTTCATGCCTTGCCACCATTAGAAACACTTTTTAATTCTCATTCCGTTATTTCACATTGACAAGAAGCAGCCGGGAATTTGGATTCTATTGGCGTGATTCAATGATCAATCCCCAAACAGGCAACAATAGGTCTGGTGGCAATTACAGCCAGTTGCGCAGCAACTGCACAATCCGGCTCCCTGCCAAAATATCCAGGGACATAACCTTCATAACTGCGTTCAAGGACATTTCGCCTCTCCATTCAAACGAGCTTGTAACCCTTTCTGACCTGAAAAAGGCTATTGATTCAATCCGCCTGGTGGAGATATCCAAGGCAATAGGCCACGAGCAGACAATTGAATCAGAACTCAGGGCGAAAAGCAAGAAGCTCAAGAACGCCGATGCATGGCCATTCCCCCTGATAGACATAACTGAAAACGGCATAGGAGAGAAACACCCCGTTCCAGTGCAGCACAACCGGGTTCTCATACTCAATGGGCACCATAAGTTCGCCACGCTCCAAAAACACGGCTACATTCTCATGCCAGCTTTTGTCCACGATTATGACACGGAAGTTCGAATTGGCGCATGGTACCCTATAGTCACAGTGCCTTTCACAAGCGAGATAATCGCGAAATTTGCAGGCTCAAAATGCAATTTTGATGTGGGCAGAGGCATGATTGAGTCAAAAAGTGCCTATTTCATGCTGTGAACGGCACGGGAAGTTATGTTTTCCTTGCGGACAAAACAGGCGTTGATTACAGGATTGACATGCAGTCAAAGCTCCTTGCAACATTTGCGCCGGAAAATGTGCATTATGTACAGGACTATTATTTCAAGACTGAACTTGTCAATGGCAACACAGTCCTTATGCGCAGGCATTACAATTCGCAGACAATATGGGATGAAGCGTTGAAGGGCAAGCTATTCCCGCCCAAATCCACAAGGCATGAATTCCTGCGCGCAAAGCTCGACATACCGCTCGAGTGGCTCAAGCTTCCTCTTGCTGAGGCCAATGGCGTGCTGCAGGAAACTCTTGCAAAGGTAAAACAGAATTTCGAACATTTGATTTCGTGATTTCTAACCTGAACGCCTGACTTTGCTTGCCATTACAACCTAGACGCCTTACCATAGTAATTTCAGACCTATTTTTTAATTAATGAAGGATGGATTGAGGTCGGGAACTGTTGCACAGACGGCATATTCTAACCATTTATATACATTGGGAGCTTAAGTTATCAACTAATCGCCCAATCTTGAAATCAATCAATATCAAATAAGGTTTCCTGTGAATGAGGTCAGGCGTAGGTGCAAGGAAGTCAAACAATGTCTTTCCCGAAATATAACAGGACAAATTCCCCTAAGAAAAGGGGTTACTCCATGGGCAGCAAACGCGCGCCTTCAAGGGAAGAGCCGAGGGTAACGGGCTATTCAAGCAGGGGGCGCACAGCAGAAAGGAGCTATTCAAGGGCAAGGGGAGATTCACGCAGATACTCGAAAAACAGGGATGACTCCCAGGAAAGAGGATTTTCAAGAGACAGGGAAGGCCCAAGGGACAGCGGACGTTTTTCCGGCAGGGATTCAAAAGAAAGCGGACGCCCTTCAGGCAGGGGATATTCACAAGGCAGGACAGGTTCACAAGGCAGATACGCAAGGGATTCAGGAAGCGGGTTTTCACGCGATAGCAGGCGCCCCGATAGAGGATATGCAAAGGACAGCAATCGCCCATCTGACAGGGGACGTTCCCACAGGGAAGACGCGCGCGGCAATTCATACTCGCGCGACCATGGCTTTTTCAAAAACAGGGAACGCTATGAGGCAAGGCAATATTCCAGTTCCAATGGCAGGCAGGAAACCACTGAAAGGGAATATTCAGAAAGGGAAGAAAACTCAGAGCGCGAATATCCAAAGAAATGGATTACCTGCCCGCAATGCCATGGAGAAAGCTCTGACAAGGACTTGATTCCATGCCCGCAATGCCTTGGCAAGGGTGAAATCCCAAAACTCGTCAAGGTCACATGCAAAGTGTGCAGGGGCAAAGTCAGGTTCCCGTGCAAGAAATGCCACGGCCGCGGCAGGATAAACACTGGCTTTGAGACGCCGGTGAATGGCAAAAAAGGTTCAAGCGCTGCAAAGCCGGGCATGCAAAACAGTCCAGCCAGTTCCAATCATGCAAGCCACGGCATGAATAATGCTTCCAATCCGGATAAGGCAGGGCATGAAACGGAAAATCCTTCAAATTCTAATAATCAATTGTATGGCAGTGAAAATCCAGATTTCGTTGACAAAAACCCAGGAGTAGTCTGCCCGAAATGCTTTGGCAAGAAATACGTCGTCAGGCACTGCAAGGCGTGCAACAGCACCGGGACATTTACAAAAAAGACCGGCACATACGTTGCCTGCCCGACTTGCCACAAGTTCGGGACAATCTGGAGAAAAGGCTATTTCTGCGACATGTGCCAAAGCTCTGGTAGAATATTAGATTAATTGACTTCGGGCACATACGCCTGACTGCATAATGACTTCTGACACAAACGCCTGACTGCATTAGTTGGCAACCCTTCTTGATTTATAACACAAGCTCCTGACTACATTAGTTGGCAAACCTCCTCCTATTCTGAAAAAGGTTTTGAAGTTAATGAGGTCAGGCGCAGGTGAAGAGAAGTCAAGCAAAGTCAGGCGTTAGTGAATCGAAGCCATAAGTCATCTTTATAAAATAAATTTGACCTATTTTAATATGGTTTCACAGTCAAGAATCATCCCGGCTTCGGGGCTTGGGAAAGTCCAGGTACTGCCATATTCAATGTGGAATGAGCTAAAAATGATAAAGCACAGGGACGCGGCTTTGGATTTTTTGCTTGCGCACCGTGAAACTGAAAAACTCTTTGAAAGGGAGCTTGGCGAAGGCGCGGTGAACAGGATAATCAAGAAGAATCGCTTCAAGGACAATGCCGACCGCGACTTTGCAGACGAGGTATTCAAAAGCTGCGTACTTCGCGCGGCAGGTTCGGCAAAGGCGTCCTGGATGCCCTGGCATCTTGGAAATATGTATCAGTGCCAGGTATTCGGCACGGACAGCGCAGTGTCGGTCGAGCAAAACAGGAACAAATACTCGTTTTCCATACCTTACGGAATGCAGATTGACTCAGGCATGTTTGAAAATCTCAAAAATTGCGCGCAAATTGTCGCGGACGCCATAGACCCCTGCCATCAAAAGCGCATACTCCGGGCTGATTTCACCCTTGAAAAGTCAGGGGACAGGATAATCCCGTGGCTCACTGATTTTGGGGAGTCCCAACTGACTTTTGTCGTGGCCACGCAGATTCACAAGATGCGCGGGTGCAAGGAGAATTTGGTTTCCCGATACATGTCGGCAATAGACATTCCGCAAGAGACCATGCGCGTGTGGCTTGTGTCACAAAGCGCAAAGACGTACAAGGACATGCCATATGAGATTGACGGCATAACATCTGAACTGGAGGGCCGCGGGCATGCGGTGGAATATGCGACACTTGCGGACTTTTTGAGAAAACTCGAGTCAGGACTTAAGCTTGAAGAGGGGAAAGACATTGTCCTGCGCTATTTCAGGCAGGCAAGCCAGGAAATCATATCCAAAATCAAGGCGCATGTTGGCAATCCGGGTATTTTCATTGACAATTTGGACTTCATCCCGCTTCTCCAGAAGTTCAATGTCAACAGGCGGATAAACCTGCACAGCGAGGAGATTGAGTTTTGGGTTTCAGTCCCAAAATCAAGCTATTTAAGCCTGGCTGGGGACAGCGCCGACACATGCAAGGCCATATGCCGCTGGGCAAAGGCTTCTGAAGTGGAAGAAATAGTCCTAAAGCCTGGAAATGCCCGGATGCAGCCAAACGCGTTTTTCTACAGGCTTGACAATCCCCATCACTTGGGGGAGATGGAAAGGTGCATCAGAAAGATGAAAATGCACGGCGTGACAATGGCTGTTGCCGAGGAAATGGTGGGAAACGGAGCGATTGACGGCAAAAAGGCCGAGTTGCGGCTTTGGATTTTCAGGCAGTGACTTCAAACCCAGACGCCTGACTGCGACTTGGAATCAATTCCCAGACGCCGGACTACAACTTGCCATCAAGCCCGAACGCCTGACTATATTAGTTGGCAACCTTACTTGACTTCAAACCGGAACTCCTGACCTCATTCACTTCTGACCTTTTTAAATAACCAAAAATATAAGTTTTATATCGTCGTAGATTTCTTTTTAAAGTCCAAGACCAAGAGATTTTGTATGCAACAGCTTGGCGCAGATTGGGGCGACAATGGTTATGGCTATTTACCATACGAATACCTGCTTCAAGGACTTGCCGAAGACTGGTGGGTTTTAGCCAAGGCAGAATGGATAGACACTGAAGGGTTTGAATGAATTTCTGAGAGCATAACTAACTCACGCAGATAATATTAGATAAACCTAAATAGTCTTAGTATAATCTAATTTGATTATTATTTGATTATTTCTACTAGGACATTTGACAATTTTTACTGCGACATTAGCGACATTATTATTATTACACTGGAAAACACGTCTCTATTTTTCTTTATATATTAATTTCTCAAAACTAAATATTACAAAAACGATATGATTTAATACTTGAAATGGAAAAGTAATATACTGGGTGTAAAAAATGGCAAGGCAAATCAGATCTCTCATTGAACTTACCGGAAAGCAAACTAAGGAATTCCTGGCTAGCCTCAATGATAAGACAAATGAAAAGGCGCGCATCAAAACAATAAAGTCTGCGATGAAGGCCAAATATACTGTTGTTTTGTAAGAAGGTGTGCGCATGACAGTTTTGGCGCTCAATGAAAAAGACATAGTGATAGAAAGGCTGAAGCAGGAGCATCTTATTCTTTTGTCTCATTTTGATTGTGGTTCAAAAATTGAAAATGAATTCCTATCAAAGGATGCGCTTGCCAATCAGGCGGGCAGGTTAAGTGAGACATACCTTCTTTTTGAGAAATCAAATTCAAAACTGATTAGTTACATAACCCTGACTTTTGGCTCATTCAAACTTGCAGGGGACAGGAAGCTAAGCGGAATAAAAGTCAAGTCAAAGCCATACCGGATTTTTGCCAATAATATGCCTTGCCTGTTAATCGCAAAATTAGCCACTGATAAGATGGAAGTCGGCCGTGGTGGCGCGACGCATTTATTGAAATTCGCAATCCAAAAGGCAAAAGAGATAGATATGCTCATGTCCCTAAGATTCCTGGCTTTGGATGCATATCCAGATAGAGTTGAATTCTATCAGAAAAAAGGATTCAAAATTGCCTATTCTCCAAAAAAAAGAGATATGACAGTAGCACTTTATCTTGAACTTGTAATGTAAGAT
>JAKALW010000069.1 GCA_021823945.1 Microcaldota archaeon | reverse complement strand
AAGCCCGTAAACCCCGTATCTCTTGGACGCATTGTCCTCCAGCTTGAAAGTTCCAAGCGGTATTGTCGGGCCGGGCGCGTATTGTTCAAGGCACATAGCCTGAGATTTGCACCCGCTCCCGCCTTTTATCCTGTCTCCAGTTATTCCCGAATAATAGCTCATGTCGAGCCTTGAGTATGTGTTGGTTGTGGCGAAATTCTGGTCTGAAGAGCCGCCTGCCCACTGGCTTATTATGAATGATTCCATGCCGAAGTTTTTGCTTTTGAGCGTTTCCCCGTCTTTGAGCATGCGCTGCAAAAATGACGGCGCCTGCGGTCCTTCTGACGGATTGGGCTGGGCGTAAAGCCCGCAGGACATCATTTTCCTCAGTGCGGTTATGTCATATAGCGCATGGAAGTCCGGGCTTATGTATTGCTGGATTTCGTCCGAGCCATCTCCGGGGTAATTGACAAATACCACCTGCTCGCCCAATGGCGGATCGCTTGTGAACTGTATGTATGAATGGTAGCCTGCGTCGTAAATGAGCGTTTTTGAGCTGGCGCACGCTGACGAAGGGTTGTAGGTCGCGTCATATCTAATTTTGTACCTGACCGGCCCGTCCGTGTCATTTATTTCCTTCCACAGGCAACCATTGGCGTCGGGCGTAGCTGCGACGCTCTCGTTTGGCGGATTCACGTGAGTTAATATTATGCCCGATATATCCGCGCTCATGGTGTTTACGACCTGCTGGAATGCCTCGTCGTCTGGCGACCCGTCCGCCTTGTGGGGGTATGGCATGACTAGCACGCTGACATTGCCATTGTCCGCGGTCGCATTGTATGTCAAGTATCCTGAAGCCCAGCCCATGCCCCTCTCCCCCGTCCCTTTCAGTTCCGCCTTATAGTCGCTGTCGAGCCTGTGCGAGGCGTCTGAGTTTGCAAAAATTATTTTTGAATAATTGCCAGTAGGATAGAGCTCCTTGGTGAAGAGCGGGTCGGGCATGCCGAGTATTGAGAATGTCGTGTTGACATGGAGGCTTTTCGCAAGCTTCATTGTGGACTGCTTGTCCTTGATTGACACGTTCGTGTCGAACTGGATTTGCACGTCCCAGGCAGTTGTCTGGTTGAAAGAGAAGTTGGTGATGTTTCCCATCTCAAAGTCAAAGCCCATGACGTCTGCCGACTTTTTGAGCTGGCCCATCCAGTTGCCAAGCGTGTATTGCTTCTCAAGGTTGGTCGAATAGGTGAGGTTCGGGTGGAATGAATTGCCAGCGTCCGTGGAGCCGTACATCATCAGGTCGTAGATGCTCTTGTTGATGTTGCCCGTCTTTTCAGTGTCAGTGCCCTGGTTGATCTGATGGGTTATTGAATAGTTGGCAAGCATGTTCAGGGCGTAATAGCCTGAAATGTTGACAAACCTGTTGAGCTTCGCGTCTGAAAGCTGGAATACAATCTGGGCCATGGAGTCCGTCTTGATTTTCTCGGGTATCCTTGATTCGCGGGCGTCCTCCACGCTTGACCACAAGCCGACCGCTATAAGCATGAATGACAGGAGCAGCACGGCAATTATCGTGAGGAAAATGCCTTTCCTGCTCATGCCCGCGCCCATTGCATTGTTTTTATCTGCCATTATATTGACCTTTTTATCCGCCTGCTTATGTCTCCTTTTCCATTGGTTCCATTAAACGCATCAAATATATACCGTGAGCCTTATGACCGAGACGAAAACGTCGCCTTCCTCGAACACTATGCCCGGGTTTGCGGCGCAGATGAAGTCGCTTTGCACAGTGCCGCAGCCAACAAAGCTTCCAGGCTTGGGCGCGTCCCTATACCCTGCCGCGAGTGCCTGGGCTGTTGCAGAGAGTTTCCTGTAATTGCGGTTGTGCTGGGTTGATGTGTCATTCGCAGTATCATAAATGGTTACCCATTGCGGCGGCGAATGCTGAATGTCGTACACCTCAATCTTGTACCCGTACTGGAGGGGTATTATCGGGTCAAGCGCTGTCTTGGCAATGTTGGCGCTGTTAAGCGGGTTCGTTGACGTGCCATAATACTTGTTTATGCCTATCCTTTCAAGATATGAAAAGCCCTTGTTGCCGTAATCCGGGTCCGCGGCAGAAGCATAGTCAAGATTCCCAAGGGAGTTGAGCGAATCCCTCGCAATGTCGTATGCCTGCATGTGCGAGTTGTAGAAAGTCTTTGGCACTGAGACCATGACAAAAAGCGAGTAAATGGAAACCAAAATCAGGGATAGGGCTATGAAGGAGTCAAGGGAGAATATGAAGCCCCTGGAAGCCATTTTCCTGCCAGCTTTATCCTTTTCCATTGGAATCCATTCTATATTTATATATTTAAATCAATTGCCTTTTGGCAAGCGCTTGCGCATTGCCCTGCATTTTTGCCGTTATTTGCGCAGAACTGTTTTGGCGGCTGGCACATGAACAGCTTCAAGCAATCAGCTTATGCTGATTGACCTTCCCTGGGCAGTGCCAAGCATTGAGCCTATTCCTTTTGAAATCCCGTATGACATGCTTGAGAAAAGCTCGGACAATATGTTTGTCTGCTTTTGCGAGAAATCGCAGATGTTCGGCTCTGCTGTGTCCTGCATGCCGCCAAGCTCTGCTGCCTTTGAAAGCGCGTCGTCCTTGTTCCCGAGCGCGTCCACGAGGCCGTAGCCGAGCGCCTGCCTGCCAGTCATTACCCTGGCGTCGAATATCTGCCCTATCTCCGCATTGTTTATCTTGTCGCCCCTGTGCTTCATGACAGCCGCCTTGAAGTCCTGGAATATCTCGTCCACAATTCCCTGGAATATGGCCTTTTCGCCGTCTGTCATTGGCCTTGACGGGTCGCCCATGTCCTTGAACTCGCCAGACTTGAATGTCGTTGTATTGTAGCCGATTTTTTCAAAGAGCGGGCTGAGGTCTTCCACTGTGGCGCGCACACCAATGCTTCCTGTGAGCGCGGCTGGCTCTGAAACAATGTAATCAGTCGCCACGCCAACGTAATACCCGCCAGATGCAGCGGTTTCCCCGAAATAAGCCACTTTGGGCTTTTTGGACTTCTCAAGCGCGTCGTATATCTCCTGCGTCGCCACCACTGAGCCGCCCGGCGAGTCTATTGTCACGAGTATTGCCTTGACATTGCCGTCCGCGTCAGCGTCCTTTATCTCCTGCGCTATTGTGCCAGAGCCTGCCGAGCCCTGGGAAAATATGCCGCCAGAGTTGTCCTGCGTGGCTATTTCGCCAGACACGTCGACTACGCCTACGCAGCTTTGGTCGAACAGTCCTGTCCCGAAAAGCCCGCCTGCTGAGCCAGAAGGCTTTCCCCCCGCTGCGGCAAACGCGGTTATTGCGAAAGCTGCAAAAAGCATTATGCCTGACAGAGCTATTACGTATTTCTTGTCCATCCCATGACCTCGACTACATATTTCCCCATATAATATATAATATATTGTGTCAAAGTGCCAGCTATCTGCCAGTTGTTGTCAGATGTGCGCCGGTTGTGCGTCAATTGCCAAAACATGCAATGCATCCGCAGCATTCACTTGCCAAAGTTGGCGGCGCATCCGCAGCAGTGCATTATTCGATTCTTATGGTATATGTTTATAACCCTGCATTTTGAAAAAACATCATGCCAGATTACATAGCCATTTTTTTCACAATCCTGCTCTACATACTCCCTGCCTACTTTGCCAATGCCGCGCCAGTGGTGCTCGGCTCCGGAAGCCCGATTGACTCCAAGCTGAAATTCATTGACAAGAAAAGGCTTTTTGGCGACGGCAAGACAGTCAGGGGCTTCGTATCGGGCGTCGCGACTGGCACTTTAGTCGGCGCAATCCTTGGCATCATCCTCCCGGGCACGCAGTTCGGCATATATCCTGCCCCATACTTGTATTTCGCCTGCGGGTTCCTCCTGTCATTTGGCACTATGTTTGGCGACCTGGCAGGCAGCTTTTTCAAGCGCAGGCTGGGCATGAAGCGCGGACACCCGTCGTTCCTCCTCGACCAGCTTTTCTTTCTCGTGTTCGCATTGGCGTTCGGGTTCTTCCTCTCGCCGCCATTTGTTTTCAAGCCAGTCAACCTGGTCTTCCTGTTCGCGTTCACTTACGTTGTCCACGTGGCAAGCAATTACGTAGCCAACAGGCTCGGGCTGAAAAAAGTCCCCTGGTAAATAGAAATAGAATAAGGCAGAAAATATAAAGAAAAAATAAGAAGAAAAAAGTCTTGACTTGAGGCAACTAATCTTACCTTTTCCTCTTGGCTTTTAGTTCCTCAAGCCTTTTTACTGCGCGGGTCAATGCCTCTTTCCTCGCCGAAGCAGACGGCTTTGCGGAAACTGAAGGTTTCACCGCGGGCTGTTTTTTGGCGGGCTTTTGGATTTTTTTGGAAGGGCTTTTTTTCGAAACTGGCTTTGGCTGCTCCTTCTCTTCCTCCTGCTCCTCTTCCTGCTCTTCGGCGCCCTGCTCATCGCTTGCGGGGGCTTCCCCCTCCTCGTCCTTTTCCCCTCCGCCGTCTTCGCTTGCGGGCTCGCCGCCGTCCTCGCCATCATCATCGCCGCTGCCTTCCAGGGCCGCCGCGTCCGCGGTTTCCTGCACTTCATTTTCCTTTTTCCTAAGCCTGTCCTCTATCATGCGCTTTGTGGCCTCTTCTGAAACATCTTCCTGCCCTGATTCCTCGACAACAGTGGTGCTTTCGCTTCCAGCGAAGGCGCTTGCCTGGACCCTGTTTGCCGCGAACATCTTGCCCTCGTCGATTACTATCTCCTGCGGAGTTTCCTCCTCTTTCTTTTCTTCCTTCGCCTCGCCCTGCGCCGGAGCGCCGCTGTTTTTCTTAGCCATGAAAAATATCACGCCAAGAAGCACGCTTACAAGCACGATGCCGCCGACTATGCTGAGGACGTCCTCCAGCCTGAACCCGCCCGCGCCATTGCCCGGGGCGTCGGATGATGCCGTTACCGGCGGCTCAAGGTCGGCGGATTCAATCAGTGTGGTGCCAGTGACCATCGCGGTCTTGGACGCTATGGTGTATTTGCCTTTCTTGCCAATCACAGTGGTCGCGTATCCGTCTGAGCCTGTGACAATCTCGCTCAAGTATCCGTCCGGCCCGCCAATAAGAAGCGTCATGCCTGCTACCGGCCTGCCTTTCTCGTCAAGCGCCTGTATCCTGATTTCCTTCCCCGGGGCGACTTTTGATGGCGCATTTATCGTGACCTCGCTTGGCACGTAGCCCGAGTTGTCCTCGACGTATGTTATCATGGGCGCAGGGAAGCCTGCAAGCATGTCCTCTGTTATTTTCGTCTTGTAATGCGTTGTTATCGTGAAGTTCTCCCCTGGCAACAATTTCTGGGTTTTCCATTCAAGGTACGGGAGCGTCTGGGCGGGCGCGGGCGTGAACGCCAGATCCGTGCCGTCGTCCGGGAAATATATCCCGTCAAGAATAGTGACATTGAGCGCACCGTAATCCATGGTGTTCGTGATTGTCATTGTCACGTTGCTCAGGTAGGTCATTTCCGCGACTTCGGTTATCAGGTTGAGGCGCGGGACCTCGACATAAGTAGAATTTCGGGAAACAGTGAATCCATTGACCAGTATGCTTTCTGAAAAAAGAGAGCCGCACATGGCGAAAACAGCTATGATTGCAAGCAACCTAAAATTCATCCCAAAGCACCCGCGTATTATCTATTATTGGGATAAAACGCGGTTTGAATATTTTTAAATATTCGTATTTTATGGTAAAGCGTGAACTGCCGCGGCATATCCGCCAATGCGCCGGGATGTTCGCGCCTGCGAGGGAAAAATTCAAGGCCGGGCTGTCCCGCGCTTGGATTCGGGAAGCACGCATGGCAGCAGCCAAAACGGCAGGGGCAAAACAGCTATCTGGAAATTATCAGCTTTGACCTCGGTCCAAGGACCAGGCAGTCCTCGCCGGTAAGAGCGTTTTTCTCGAAATTGCATCCTGTGGCCTTTATGCTGTCACCTGTCTCAAGTCCCTTGCCCTTCGCCTCTGGCAGGTACATTATGCAGGTACCTGTCTTGTCCGCGGCTTCCAGCCTGTAGACCAAAGTCTTTTTTTTGCCTTTGGCAATCTCGACTTTTTCGCATGCCCGAACTTCCAATTCAACTGTAGTAATTTTTTGCATGCCTGGCTTCAGGTCGCGAACTTGCTTGTCCTTGTTGATTGTCAGCATATCGCGCGCCTGCGTGAATGCGTCCCTGACTTCCTCCTTGAGCCTCGCCATGAGCTTTTTTTCCTCCTGCTTGAGGTCTTTTTCCGTCATGCCTGGCTTCTTCGCTATGGACACTGCCTTCGAGTATATGTCTGAAGCGCGCTCTGCCTGGGCTGGCTTTGAATCGGAAGCATCTTCCTGGGCAGGCGCGATTTCCGGCTGCCCGGCATCATTGCCTCCCATGATTTCAGCAACGTCGCTTTCCAGCGAATCC
>JAKALW010000068.1 GCA_021823945.1 Microcaldota archaeon | reverse complement strand
TTTCAAGATAAAAAGGATTGCTGGGATGGCTGGAAGGCAGGTGTGAATTAAACTGGCAGGAAAAATGGCGGGCATGAAGAAGCAGGAAGAATGGCTAAAATCAAATTGGCCGGAAGGCCTGGGAACATGGCATGTGCTGGAAAAAAGCATGAGAAAAAACAAAGCCTGTGAAGGAAAAATGCTTGGGATAAAAAAAACCAGCAAAGAAAAAACCCTTGAAATAAAAAAAACCAGCAAAGAAAAAAAAGCAGAAAATGAAAAAAGGAAAGAAAAAAAGGGAAAGAACAAGGCAAAAGCCTTAGTTCTTCGTGCTGATTACAATCCCTTCAGGCCTCTTGAAAACATTGCCCATTTTCGCGCCGAGTATCACCTTGACGCTCTTTTTCTCCGCCAGGTCCGCAAACCTCTGCGTTACAATGCCATCAAACACCACGCCGTGGATTGTGGTCTCGGCCTCAAGCGTCTTGTACATGTCCCGGATTGGCACTTCCTTGACAAGGTTCAGCCCTGAATCGTAGAACCTGGCATGGAGCGTGTTCTCAAGCTCTACAAGGCTCTTTGCAAGCTGCTCGGGCACTCCGCCTGTTTTTGGAGCGCTTTGCTCCTGCTTTTCAGCCTGCTGCGGCGCCAAAGTCTGCTGCGCTGGAACCTGTTGTGCCGGCGCTTGCGGCTCGTAAGCGCGCTCGCGCGGCGCATTTATGAGTTCTGGCTGCTGCACAGGCGCCTGCGCCATCTGCTTTTCAGCCTGCTCCTGCGTGAACTGGTTCACAGGGTCGATTGACACTGGCGGCACGCGCTCTTCCCTCTGCTGGTACCTGGGCTGTTGCCTTTGCCCCCTGTAGTCGTTTTGGCGCCTGTCGTCATTCCTGTAGTCTCCGCCGCGCCTCTCCTCGTATCTGTTGCCGCCGCGCTGTTCATACCTGCCGCCCCTGCGCTCGTCGCGCCTGTCATCGCCGCCGTTTTGCGAGTTGGCCTGTTCATAGGGCACCTTTGCCCTGAGGCACTTTATCATTTCCTTCCTGCCAAGCTCCTCGACTTCCTTGCCGTGAGGCGCGCGCGCCACAAAGTCAATGTCAGCCACATTCGCAAGCTCCGTGAGGATAATGTCCCCGCCGCGGTCGCCGTCAAGGAACACTGTCACTTCCTTTTCCTTGGCGAGTTTAGCTATTGTCGGGCCCACGTTCGCGCCGCCAACTGCTATCACGTTGGTGATGTCGTTTTTCAGGAGGTTTATCACGTCCGCCCTTCCCTCTACAATGATGATTTCGTCGTTCTTGTCGATGTTCGGGCCGCACGGCAGCTTGTCAGCGCCAAACTCGGCGATTTCAGCCACCTTGACTTCCTGCCTGACCATCTCTGAAATCTCCCTGCTCTCAGGAAGCTCGTTTAGAAGCAAGTTCTTGAGGAGGTTCTTTGCCCGCTCAATGAGCACTTTCCTCTTGGCATTTCTCGTGTCCTCTACTTTCTCGACGCCGATTTTGGACTCGCACGGGCCGACCCTGTCGACAGTCTCAAGCGCAGAGGCGAGAATGCACGTCTCGACCATGTCAAGCGATGACGGGAGCTTAATCTTTCCCACGGACTTGCCGCCGCGCGGGTTCAAGTCCACCTCAATCCTGCCTATCCTGCCGTTTTTCTGCAGGTCGCGCAGGTCAAGCTCGTCGCCAAGCAGGCCCTCTGTCTGGCCAAAGATTGCGCCGACTACGTCCGGCTTCTCGACAAGCCCGTCTATCTCGACGCTTGCGAATACCACGTATTTCACTGTGTCAATGTATGTTTTTCCCATATTAATCACGTTTCAATTCAGTTTGATGCCAGTTTTCGATTCGAAAACATCCGGGGCGCAATCTATCAAAAGGAGCTTGTTCTGGCTGGAAGCTCCTTTTTTCACGGTTACCCTGCATCCAAGCAGTTCGCCAAGCTTGCACTCAAGCTCGGAGTTTGCCTGGTTGTTGACAGGTTTGCCCTTCAGGCTGATAATGACCTTGCCGTTCTTGCCGGCAATGCCAAATTTCCTGCTGTTCGGGGCAGCCCGGATTTTCAATTCCATAACTTTCCTGGATTTCTCCAGAAAGACGGCGTACTTCCAAAAAGAGAGCATGAAATATAATGTGCTGTGCAATGTTGACAAGCCGTATCATGGCCCTTTTGAGGGGGCTTGCGGTGCCATCCTTGCACAGCAGCAAACGTTTGCTCCAGTGTTGCTTAAATCTCTTCCTCTTCCCTGCATACATCGCAGACAAGCCTTCCTTCGAACCTTTTCAGGTTCTCGCTGAAGAGCCCGCAACTGTCGCAAACTCCTGTGAATATCTCATTTTTTGAAAAGCGCAACTTGGCTTGTTCGACAAGCACGTCCGTCACTCCTGGATAGACCCTTACAAGGTCCCCTTCGCTGACTATGCCCACCAGCCTCTGCTTCCTGTCAATGACAGGCAGCCTTTTCACCTTATTGGATTTCATCGCCTTTGCGACCGTGTTGAGGTCGGCTCCGGCATCTATTACCCTAAGGGGCGTGGACATTATTTCATGGAGTGTTGTCTTTGAGGGGTTCCTGCCCTCAGCCACTACTTTGTATATCAAGTCGCGCTCTGTCACGATGCCGTCAGCCTTGCCTTTCTTGGTGACAATGATACATCCTACCTTTGTCTTCCTGAGAAGCTTGGCAGCGTCATCCGCGCTCTTTTCCTGTGGAAGCGTTATGACACCTACTGTCATGACATCTCCCACTTTGATGTCGTCTTTCATGTTTTACCTTATGGAATCCGATATTTATAAACATTGGCAATAAATATTGCATAACGGCGGGCGGGCTTGAATGCCTGGCAGTTTTTCTGTTATTTTGGGTGGACTTGAATGGCATTTGGCGCATCTAAAAAGGGGAGCAAGGCCGAGCGCGAGCTCATCCACGCGTTTTCCGATGCCGGCTTCAGCGTCATCCGCGCTGCCGGAAGCGGAGTCAATTCCCTGTCCCCTGATTTGCTTGCATTCAAGGGCCCAAAACAGTTCGCGTTCGAGTCAAAGGCGCACGAGAAGGAGAGCCTCCAGCTCGCAAAGGAGCAGTTTAGGGGCTTATTGCACTGGGAGGACAACACGGGCATAACAACCTATGTCGCCTGGCGCAGGAACAGGCAGGGCTGGCGCTTTGTATCCCTTGGTATATTCGAGGAAAACATGGCAAGCTACTCTGTTTCATGGAAGAAAGCGCTTCTGGCCGATGTCAAACTGGAAGATTTGACAGGTATGCGTGTTGAAAAAAATGCTGATGCCGGCGAACCCGGGAATGGCGGCGAAATAGAATAAGACTCTGGATAATCCCAGGAAGCTGAGGCATGTTTTTCATGGGTTTTCCCGGCTTTTCCTGTAAATATGCGTAAAATTGGCAATCACCTGGGGATAAGTAATATTTAATGCCCTATATAGTGATATATACATGCATCAAAGCCATTCGTTTTATCTTGGGGCTTTGCTCCTCATCCTCATTGCGCCATTTTCCTTTGGCGCTGCGCTTTCAGGCACTGGCTGCACCCAGCCAACCGGCAACTGCGTGGTATCCTCGTCCCAGACAATTGACACTGGCACTGCCTATTATTTCAATTCCCTTGTAATAAATCCCGGCGTGACAGTCACTCTTGCAAGCCCTGGTAGCGGCGCGGGCGGCACAGTATATTTTTACGTGGCAAATGACGCCAACATCTCCGGCGCGATAGCTGCCAATGGTGTTACTTATGCCGGCAATGGCGGCAGCAATCCTAACGGAGGCGGGTATGGCGGCGCCGACGCGAGCGGCTTTAGTGCCGGCGGTGGCGGCGGCGTGATTATAATTGCCGCTCGTAATCTAAATATCCTGTCAACAGGGATTCTTGCTGTTAACGGTGGCGTCGGTACTGGCTCAAGCGGCTCTTCCGGAGGCGGTGCCGGCAGCGGCGGCACTGTCATGCTTTATGGCAAAAGCATAAAGTTCCAAGGCACGATTACAGGCAATGGTGGCACTGGCAATGTATATGGCGGCGGTGGCGCAGGAGGCAGCCTTGTTTTCATGCCATTAACCACTGCTAATCTGACGAGTGGCTCAATTAATTTCAACGGCGGCAACTACGGCGGCTCTGGCAACTACAATCATGGCGGCAGTGGCAGCGGCGGCGCAGGCGGCGCAGGCTACTCCGCTCCTGGGGGCGCCGGCAGTGGCGGCCCTTCATCTACGTCCAATTATAACGCTGGCCCTGCCAATGCCAACAGGAACATAAAAATGTATAATGTCGTTATTCCGTCCGGCTCTGCGTTTTCCATATCTTCTGCCGGGGGTTCTGGATATCAATATTCGGGCGCAGCCGGCCTGATGGACGTCTATCTTGCTCCATCATCATCAAAGTTTTCTGGCCTTTCTGTAACTTACAGGACCGAGAAAATCCTCGCGGCCGCATTCAATGCCTCGTTTTATCCAATTGCGTCGGCGAATTTCACATTCACTGACAACACCGGCCAGCAGCCAGCCTTTTCAGTACTTACAGACTCTTCAGGTTCAGGAGTCTCCAGTTCCACCCTTCTTTCTTCAAGCAACTATACTGTGACTACAAGGTCTATAGCTTCAGGAGCAACAGTAAGCCTTGATTATTACAACGCCAGCGGGTTCCCTTCGGGCTACAATTCCACAGTGGCCAATTCGTCAAATGCTTCCATGTACGTGTTCTGGGCTGCCAACGGGCAGATAAACATCACCTTGAATTCTGCGCTTGTCCCGCCCAATGCTACCACTTTTGGCGGGGCTTCCACTAACCTGTCAACAGTTTCGGACTTGACAAACGTCACAAACCTCACGCTCGCAATACCCGGCGATGGCATGATACATTTCCCCCAGTCGCATTCCGTAAATACCGCTGGGCAGGATTATGATGCCAATGTGAAAATAGGCAATGGCTTTGTATCCGTCAACTCCTCCGCGCTCGACCCTTCTTTCAATTCCAGCGCTACAATTGTCCTGACTCCTTCGGGCGTGAATTACGGCGCGGCAACCCCGTCCATCTACTATTATCCCAGCTTTACAAGCAGCTCAAGCGTTATTCTCCAAAACGGCACATTGTGCACTGCGCCAAGGTGCACTGGCATTTCATGGAATGCCACTGCCAATGCGCTGACATTCAATGTCAGCGGTTTCTCAGGGTATGCGATTGCGGGCGGCAAGTACGGGTTTGAAGGCACGCTCGGCATCAACATCACGTCGACAAACCAGATTGCAGTCTATACTGCAAGTGCCAGGAACAACAGCGCATTCTCGTTCGTCCCGGTGGTCCCTCCTGCCGCCGGCTCCATCACACTGAAATCAAACGAATCTTCCAATGTGACTGGCGGTGACACGGGCTTCCTTGTAGAAAACCAGGGCAATGTCAATGTGTCTATCACAGTGGCTTCAGACAGTAATGCATCTGCATTCATCGGCGGTTCCGCTCCATTGTTCCAGACGTTCGGGGCAGAAAACAAGACAGGCTCGTGCCCCGGCATAAATTCAAGCATGCAGGACCTTGGCGCCTCAAGCGTCACAGTCTGCCCGAGCCTTGGTTTCCCTGACACTGCCGACACAATCTGGGCATACGTGCTTGTAAAAATCGATTCCGACAGCCCGCCGCAGACAAACACCGCGACTCTGACATTCACGAGCACGCAAAACTAAGCGGCAGCAAAACGCCTGCGCGTGCAATGGCATGGTAGCTATACTTAACGCGTGCAACATTCATTTCGAAACAACTTAGCCTCTACTTTAAGGCATTGAAGTGAATGCAGCGTTCTTTCGGCTCTGGATGTCAAGAATCCCTAATCCTCTGCGGAAAAACCTCGCGCCGAAAGCGACAGGGCAAGGGACTTTGACCTTGAAAACGAGCTGTTGAGCGTGGGCACGAGAAGGGAGAACGCATTGTTCTTCACGCCCCTTGCAGCCTGGGCTATCTTAGCCCTTTGCGCCCTGGCATATATGTAGTTTTTGAACCCGAGCGCTACAGCGAACATGAATGCGTACCTTTTTGGCATGCCAAGCCCGGCAAGCCCGTTTTTCACGTCAACTGGCGCAGTCGCCTGGACAAACAGGTTTGCGAACATGAAAAGCGCTAGCAGGTAAAGCGTGTTTTGCGCGCCGTGCAGGAGCCCGAATCCAACCGGGAAGCCGGCAACCGTGCCTGCCAGTCCGCCTTCAAACGCAAGCCTTATCGCGAAAGGCGCGAAGGAAAATGCCACAAGCCACAGGTTTTTCCTGACATACCCTACAAACCAAATCCTGTTCCAGGCCATCAGGAAAAAGGCTGCAAGGAAAAACAGGACTGAATATCCCAACGGCAGAAACACCAGAAGCAGCACTGCTGCAACAAGCGCGAGTATTTTCACCCTGGCGTCTACCCAGAAAAGCCAGCCCCTTCCTGAATTTCCATTCATGCAAA
>JAKALW010000067.1 GCA_021823945.1 Microcaldota archaeon | reverse complement strand
TTTTGCTTTGCGCAGATTGAAAACAGGTCGAAAGGCACGCCCTTGCCGGATTTGGCTGAAGGGAAGATGGCGTAGTGGAAAAGCGTTTCCTTGAGGTATGGCTCAAAGTCGGCAATTCCGCCAACTTCCCTGCCAAAAAGGGTTTTGCAGACCGACCTGAAGCCCGCCTCGATGTTTTTGCCCGCCATCGGGATTTATTTCAAGAGAGGAAGTTAAAAATAGCGGGTGACAAAGGGAGATTGGCAAGGGCGCGGCTTGGATTGCGGTTCCGGCGCGGGCTGTCAATACCATGTTAACGCTTTTTAAGCTTTTCTGTTAATAACATATTAACAGAAGGGGCTCGCTGCCCCCACAACATGTGATTATAAATGAAGAAAAAAAACGCCATAGTCGTGCAAAAGGCCAGGCTTTCTGACATGGGCGCGAGCTTTGCCGATGACGAGGAGCTTTCAAGGCTTTGCAGGCTCCTGCGCATAGCGTCGGAGCGCGACACTGGCGGCACCGTGGTTCAGGTTGTCAGGATACTTGTGGAAAAGGGAAAGGCGCCCGTGGGAAGTTCCGACCTGTCGCGCGAGACTGGCCTGAACAGGATTACGATTTTGCATCACCTCAAGAGGCTGGAAGGCGCTGGGATTGTGGAGAAAAGGAATTCGCAATACCAGTTCGCCTATGACAATTTCGAGGACATGGTCGAGATGATGAGGCGCGAGACTGCAAGAATGTTCGAGGAAATGGAAGAGATGGCGAAAAAGATTGACGAAGATTTTGCAATGGTAGATCAATATGGCGAAGGACGAAGAATCGAAATCGCAGGAAGAGGGCAGGCAAACGCCGCCCAAAAGCGAAAAATCAGGCGCGCAGGGGACTAACCCGGGAAAAACTGAAGGCGGGAAGCTGCCCCAAGAGGCAAAGGAGAACCTTTTCGCCCAGATGAAAAAGGAGCTTGGGATTGGCGGGAAGGGTGGGGATGATTCAGGAGATGCCGCCGAAGAAACAGTGGCAAAGCCAGGCAAACCTGCCGAGAAAACAGTGAGCGCGGAGGCGCACGCCAGGCTTGCGGCGGAATTTGACAATTACATGAAGCGCACGGAGAAGGAGAAGGCGGCTTTGAAACTTGCCGGGAAAAAAGACGCTGTCATTGAGTTCCTGTCATTTGCGGACGAGCTTGATGTTGCAAAAAAGTCATTTGAAAAGTCCAAAGATGAGGGATTGAAAACAGGCTTTGGGATGCTCTATGAGAAATTCCAAAGGATACTGCAAAAAAACGGGATTGAAAGGATTGACTGCGTGGGCAAGGATTTCGACGCTGAGACGTGCGACGCTGTGATGCTATCGGACGCGGACACGGAAAACAAGGTTTTGTTTGAAATCCAGCCAGGGTATAGGATGAATGGCATGGTGATTCGGCACGCGAAAGTCGCTGTGTCGAAACTGAAGGATGATGATGATTCAAAAGGGACAAAGGAAAATGAGGAAGGAAAGAAGGATAAGGGATGAAGGAGCGCTGGGATGTAGTGAAGGAGCAGGAATCAAAGCTCATGAATGTTTTTTTATTTTAGAAAGATTGTGGAAATCATGCTTGAAAAATAGGTGGTAGAAATGGCAAAAATAATAGGAATTGACCTGGGAACATCGAACTCTGCGGCGTCGGTATTGGAAGGCGGCAAGCCCGTAATCATACCAAGCGCCGAGGGCGTGACGCAGTACGGCAAGGCTTTCCCGTCATATGTGGCATTCACAAAGGACGGCACGCGGCTTGTTGGCGAGCCTGCAAGGAGGCAGGCTGTGACAAACCCCGAAGGCACCATCATGGCTGCGAAGCGGAAGATGGGCACTGACTACAGGTGGAACATAAACGGCAAGGCATACTCGCCGCAGGAGATTTCCTCTGCAATTTTGCAAAAAATCAAGTCAGACGCGGAGGCATTCCTTGGCGACAAGGTGGAAAAGGCAGTCATCACTGTGCCAGCCTACTTTGACGACAACCAAAGGCAGGCAACCAAAGATGCAGGGCAGATTGCAGGCTTGGAAGTGGTCAGGATAATAAATGAGCCTACAGCCGCCGCGCTTGCCTATGGCCTTGACAAGACTGACAAGGACCAGAAAATCATGGTATTCGACCTTGGCGGAGGAACCCTGGACGTCACAATCATGGACTTTGGCAGCAAGGTCTTCGAGGTCAAGTCCACCTCGGGCGACACGCTTTTGGGCGGCACTGACATGGACAATGCCATTGTGGATTACCTGGTGAATTTCTTCAAGAAGGATTCAGGCATTGACGTGAAGTCGGACAAGACTGCCATGCAGAGGATTAGGGAGGCTGCTGAAAAGGCGAAGATTGAGCTTTCGACTGTATTTGAAAGCGACATAAACCTGCCTTTCCTGTCAGCGAATGCCCAAGGGCCTGTCCACTTCGCGCACAGGCTCACGCGCGCGAAGCTTGAGGAAATTGTCCGCCCCATAGTGAACAGGTGCAAAACTCCTGTTGACAGGGCGCTTGCGGACGCGAAGCTCACCCCCGACCAGATTGACAAGGTGATTCTTGTCGGCGGGCCCACAAGGATGCCTGTGATACAGAGGTTTGTCGAGGGAATGGTCGGGCAGAAAGTCGAAAGGGGCGTTGACCCGATGGAATGCGTTGCCATGGGCGCGGCTATCCAGGGCGGCGTATTGGCAGGCGAAGTGAAGGATGTCCTGCTCCTGGACGTCACGCCATTGTCACTTGGCATTGAGACTCTGGGCGGCGTGTTCACGAAACTCATTGAGAGGAACACTACAATACCCACAAAGAAAAGCCAGTCATTCTCCACTGCCGCTGACTCGCAGCCGTCAGTTGAAATCAAGGTTTACCAAGGCGAGCGCGCCATGGCATATGACAACATAGAGCTTGGCAGGTTCGCACTCGTCGGGATTCCCCCGGCGCCGCGCGGCGTGCCGCAAATCGAGGTCACTTTTGACATTGACTCGAACGGCATATTGCACGTTTCCGCAAAGGACCTTGGGACTGGCAAGGAACAGAAAATGAGGATTACTGCGCCGCACAAGATGGACAAGTCCGACATTGAGAAGAAAATGAAGGACGCTGAGCAGTTCGCGGAAGAGGACAAGAAAAAGCGCGAGGAAGTCGAGATGAAAAACGAGGCAGAGACACTCATTTACACATCCGAGAAGACGCTTGAGGACCTCAAGGAGAAAATCCCCGCTGACAAGGCGCAGGCAGTGAAGGACGCTGTCCAGGCAGTGAAGGACAACATTTCAAAGGACGCCGCCACCCTCAAGCCGCACCTGGACAAATTGAGAAAGACAATCCAGGAAGTCGGGTCTTACATATACCAGGGGCAGGGCGGACAGGGCACTGAAGGGCAACCGCCCGGGCAGGGCAAGGATGATTTCCAGGGCGGGAATTACGGGCCTGGCAACCAGGGCGGGGACGGCAATGGCGCTGACCCGAACGTGAAGGATGCCAAGTTCGAGAAGAAGGAATAGGCAGTGGGATTGGGAAGGATATAAAATTTCTTTCCCTCAATTCCTACCTTCTAAAGGCGATTAGGATTAACAGTTCATCCAAGTTATAAGTTGAAAAAAGGCAAAAAAATGGCGACCAAACGCGATTATTACGAAGTCCTCGGAGTTGCAAAGTCCGCGGGCGTTGACGAGATAAAGTCAGCTTACCGCAAGCTTGCTTTGGAATTCCACCCTGACAGGAACAAGAATCCCGACGCTGAGGAGAGGTTCAAGGAGATTTCCGAGGCATACGCAGTGCTGTCCGACCCTGAGAAGAGGAAGATTTACGACGTTTCAGGGCACGCTGGCTTTGACCAGAGGTATTCCCAGGAGGACATATTCAGAAATGCAAATTTCCAGGGATTTGAGGATGTGTTCTCAGGCAGCTTTGGCGGGGACTTCAATGACATATTCGCAAGCATGTTCGGGTTTGGCCCGAGCCCTGGCAGGCAAAACGGCCGGGGGCAGGACCTGAAATACCAAATCTCAATCTCTCTTGACGACGCGTACAGGGGCGCGAAAAAGGAAATAGAGTTCGACCATTACGCCGCGTGCCAGAAATGCAAGGGCAGCGGCGCGGAGCCGGGGACTGCCAAAAACAGGTGCTCCACATGCGGGGGCTCCGGGCAGGTCAGGCAGGCGAAGAATCTTGGCGGGTTTGGCAGGTTTGTCACTGTGACAACGTGCCCCAAGTGCCATGGCGCGGGCACGTCGTATGAAAAAGAATGCACAAAGTGCGAAGGCTCGGGAAAGGAGAGGAAGCACGAAAAAATAGACGTTGACATACCCGCGGGCGTGGAGACAGGCTCGACTTTGAGGCTGTCCGGAATGGGAAATGCAGGCATGGGAAGTTCCGGAAATCTTTACCTTGAAATCCACGTTGCCCAGGATTCAAGGTTTGAAAGGGATGGCGCTGACTTGTACACGGGCGCCTCGATTAGCTATCCACAGGCCGCGCTTGGCGCAAAGATTGACATTTCAGGGATTGACGGGCACGTGGCGCTTGAAATCCCCGCAGGCACGCAAAGCACTGAGGTCTTGCGCCTGCGCGGGCAGGGAATGCCATACCTGAACAGGAAAGGAAAAGGCGACTTATACGTGAAAGTGATTGTCCAGACTCCAAAAAAGCTCACTGAGAAGCAAAAGGAACTCTTGCGCCAGCTTGACGGGCTTGAGAAAAAGAAAGGCATGTTCGGCGGGATGTTTGGCTAGGGAAGGGCGCAAGCTTAGGCCATTGGCGCGTGGGTGCTATATCATGACATTTTACAACGTGCAAAAATCTGCAAATGACAGGTATTACAAGGACCCGAAAACGCGCATTTACTATGATTTCACCACAGCGGCAAGCGCGTGCTCAAGGACAGCGCAGGCGTGCGCCATCAAGGCAGCGAAAATGATAGCGGCATGGGAAAACACTTCCCAGGAGCCGTTTCGGATTGCCGAATTCGGCATTGGCGAGGGCGACTTCGCAATTGCATTCAACAAGGAACTGCTAAAACGCGTTGACAGCACTGCCTTCGAGTATGTGCTCTTCGATTTCTCAAAGCCGCTTCTTGACAAGGCGAAAAAGAAATTCACTGATGAAAGGCTAATTGGGCATTTCGTGTGCACTGATTTGGCAAACCCGGCAAAATTCCCATACTCGAAAAGCGGGCTTTTCGAATACGTGATTACAAATGAGATGTACGACGACTTGCCCACCGCAATCGCGTGCAGGCAGGGAAAGGAGATAGTGGAGGCGCACTATGGCCCGGACGCCAAGTTCGAAAATTACATCCCGTGCGCTAACAAGAAAATCCTGCAATTTGGCGAAACTTTCCCTGAAGGCCACCACATACCAGTCCCCCTGGGGGGGATGGAAAACCTGGCGCTCATAAAATCCATACTCAGGAAGAATTTCGGCATGGCGGACATATTCGACTATGGATTCATGTCATACAGGGAAATCGAGAAGGAGCCCGCTGACTTCTGGAACCAGGGCCTGGTGCGAAAATACGGCGGCCACCTGACAACGGACGTGAACTTCGAGCTTTTGGAGGAATATGCCAAGTCAATCGGGTTTATAGCAGGCGCGATGCAGCAGTCGGACTTCATTGAAATGATGACCGGCGAGAAACTCACAAGCGTGGAGCTTGAGGACGGCTGGCACTACTACACGAAAGCGGAAATAAGGAAAAACAGGAAAAAGCTTGAGAAACAGGGCTATGGCGGCGAATACTTTGAGGGCAAGGCGCAGGAAGACGAGCCGTATTACTGCCTGTCCCTGAAAATATAGGGATTTCCAAGAATCGGGGCATGCCAGGCAAAAAAGGAGTTAGGTGAAACAAGAATCAGGGAAACGAAAAAGAATCCTTCTTGGCGAAATCGCCTTTGCCTATTGCGCCTCGTCCTTATTTTCAGCGGTTTCATTTTCCGGCATTGGTGCCTGATTTGAGCTTGGCGCTTGTGCGCCCGCCTGCGGCGCCGCGGCTGCCTCTGTTTCCGCGATAGCCTTCGCAATCTCAGCCTCGATGCGCTCTACGGAGATTATCTTCTCCTTCTCCTCAAGCCTCATGAGCCGGACGCCCTGGGTGTTCCTGCCTATGACCGAGATGTCCTTGACAGGCGACCTGATGGCTTTCCCGCCCGATGAGAGGAGCATTATCTCATGCTCGTCGGACACGGTCATTATCGAGACCACTTCGCCGTTTCGGCCTTCCGTCTTGATATTTATCACGCCTTTCCCGCCCCTGTTCTGGCCGCGGTACTCGTCAAGGCTTGTGCGCTTGCCATATCCATTCGCAGTTACCGAAAGCAGTGTCGGGAAAACGTCGAGCGCCATGTCAATCACAAAGTCGCCCTCGTCAAGCCTCATGCCTATCACGCCCATGCCCGACCTGCCGATTTCGCGTATGTCGTTTTCGCCGAACTTGATTGCCATGCCGTGCCTTGAGCCGAGGATTATCTGGCGCTTGCCGTCGGTCTTCTTGACCGATATGAGAGAGTCGTTTTCCCTGAGGGTTATTGCGCGTATGCCGCCTTTCCTCGGGCGCGAGTATTCGTCAAGCGAGCTCCTCTTCACGATTCCGTTCTTGGTAGCCATGACCAAAAATTCGTTTGGCGTGAATGCGGACACCTTGATTGCCGCGCTTATGCCTTCGCCGTCAATGTCTATCAGGTTGA
>JAKALW010000066.1 GCA_021823945.1 Microcaldota archaeon | reverse complement strand
GAAGTACATGGGTAAGGATAACTGCCAATTCAAGCATACCATTCGGGCAATGGACGTATCTTACTGGCACATATGACCCGCAGTCCCAAACAGGGGCTTTGTATGTCAATGGCAACCAAACAACCTATTATCAAAACACGCTTGCCGGGACTCCTACTTCCGGAACGTCAAATGTCCTTTATTTCGGCTCGGGCGAAGCCGCAGTTGCTGGGACATTATTCAACGGCACAATCGACGAGGTCAGGATTTACAACCGCTCGCTTTCCGCAGCCGAAGTGAAGCAGCAATACATGTCGAACCTGAAAAAATACGGTTCCACTTCATGGGAATTCAATACAAACCAGACAAGCCTGGCTGACGGGACATACTCTTATGCCGGCTTTGCCACTGACATTCTGGGCTACACGAGCGCAACAGGCGCGAATTCAGTAATCATCTCCAGTGCCCCGGCAACCTCCACATATGGCGGCTCCACTACGAATTTCGCTGCAGTCGCAGACCTTACAAATGTGTCAAACCTCACCCTGGAAAAGGCTGGCAAGGGCAAAATCAGGTTCCCGCCTGCTTATTCTGTCAATGCCGCGGGACAGGATTATGACTCCAACATTGTCATTAACAATGGCATGATTTCAGTGAATTCCTCCGCACTTCATTCCACTTTCAATTCCACAGCAACGCTCACTGTTGACACAAGCGGGGTTTATTCCGGCGCCACTGCGCCGACGATTTACTATTATCCCGGCTTTGCGGCAACCAGGGCAACAATTGTCCAAAGCGGCACGGCATGTTCAGCACCAAGATGCACTGGCATTTCATGGAATTCGTCAAGCAACCTTCTCACATTCAATGTCACGGGCTTTTCCGGCTATGGTGTGAATGACTCTGGCGGGCTTGGCGGGGCGTCAAATGGCACGACTTACAACAACAGCGGCACAATCGGGATTAACATCACATCCACAAACCAGATTGCAGTATATACGTCAAATGGCGCCAATGACAGTACATTCAATTTTGTGCCTGTCACGCCTCCAGCGGCAGGCTCGGTAACTCTCATGTCAAACGAGACTTCCAACACCACGGGCGGCGAGCTTGGCTTCCTTGTTGAAAACCAGGGGAATGTCAATGTCTCAATCACAGTTGCCTCTGACAAGGCGGCATCAGCATTCATAGGCGGTTCCACTCCGCTGTTCCAGATGTTCGGCGGGGCAAATGAATCCGGCGCGTGCGCAGGAACCGGCTTGAACGCATCAATGCAGGATTTGAGCGCGTCGGCAATCACAGTGTGCCCGAGCCTCGGGTTCCCTGACACTGCAGACACAATCTGGGCATATGTGCTTGTCAGGATAAATTCGGACAGCCCGCCACAGACAAACACTGCCACTTTGACATTTACCAGCACACAAAACTAGTTGGCATCGCAGCACACAAGAATGCTACATTCACTTCTAACCTTTACGTTAAGTGGTCGGCTTGGAATGTTGCACGCGTTAAGGCGTCTTTGCCAAGCTAATTATATACTTATTGTATCAAAATTAGCTTTTACCTTAAATTGCATTCAAGTCTTCGTGGTGGTATATAATGCCAGGCGTTATAGTCGTAGGTCTCCAGTGGGGGGACGAGGGGAAAGGCAAGATTGTCGATTTCCTCGCTTCCAAGTCCGACATGGTGGTGCGCTTCAATGGCGGCTCCAATGCCGGGCACAGCGTTGTTGTTGAAGGCGTGAAGTACAAGTTCCACATCATGCCTTCGGGCGTGCTTTCAGGCAAGCAGGTCGCGCTTGCGGGCGGCGCGCCAATGAATTCCAGCGGCACGCTTGGCATTAACATCACAAGCACGAACCAGATTGCAGTCTATACTTCAAGTGCCAAGAACAACAGCGCATTCTCGTTCATTCCTGTAACTCCGCCCGCGGCAGGTTCAATCACGCTCATGTCCAATGAGAGTTCCAATGTCACAAGTGGCGACACAAGTTTCCTTGTTGAAAACCAGGGCAACGTCAATGTTTCAATCACAGTGGCTTCAGACAAGAATGCTTCCTTGTTCATAGGCGGCTCAACGCCCCTATTCCGGATGTTTGGGGCGCAGAACAAAACAGGCTCCTGCCCTGGCATAAACGCCACAATGCAGGATTTAGGGAATACCCCAATCACCATTTGCCCCTCGCTTGCATTCGCAGATACGCAGGACACGGTTTGGGCGTACGTGCTTGTCAGGATAAACTCGGACAGCCCGCCGCAGACTAGCACGGCCACGCTGACTTTCACAAGCACGCAGTCCGGCGGATAATCCACTCCGCGTGCAAACGATAGCGGTCTTTCTGCGCTTACTTCGCTAAACTTCTGCAAAATGAATGCGTAATCCGCTATCGTTTGTGCAACGTTCCAAGCCGACCACTTAACTACTTAGCTTAGGCTGAGTGGAAAAGAAGTGAATGTTGCACGCGTCAAGGTTAGACTGCCAAGAAATGAACGCAGCATTCTTCCGGGATGAGATGCCGATTTTTAATTTTCCCTCAGGTAGCCCCAGGTGTTGAGCTTGTCAGAGTCCTCAAACCACCTGTCGCCAATGTCGTTCCTGTAATACATGTGTGGGATGTTGATGTTCTTTATCCTGCCATATGCCTGCGCCTGGGCCTGTTTCATTGTGGTGCCGGAGCCGCAGACAATTATGACCACGCCGACTGTCCCGGTAACTATCCAGCTTCCTTTCACGAGTTTTGCGTCCTCTATGTGGACGCCCTCGGTCTTGCCCTTGTCGAAGAAAATGACGGAATCCTTGGACTTGATTTTGAAAGATTCGGGGTCATTGAAAGGGAATGGAGGGACCACTATCCTGACGCCTATGTGAAACCCGCTTTTCACGCGGAGCTTCGACTTTTCGCCGTGCGCCAGTTCGTAGAAGAATTCGCTGATTGGCGTGAGCATGCTCTCCTGCTGTATGCTGATTGTAGGATAGCCGAACCTGCTTGTCCATTCAAGCGGATAAATCCCGTGCGAATTGACGATGCAGTTTATGTCTATGTAGCCGACAAACCCCTCCTCGGCAAGCTTGGGCTCCATTTTTTTCAAGGTGGAATTGAATATCCTGTTCGGCTCGCTCCAAAACATGCTTGTGCCCATCTCGCCCGTGGACGGGCCCAGGTTCCCGGGGAACAGCTTCTTATGCTCGAAATTAACGTTTATGGGATAGATGAATTCCTTGCCGTTGAAGAAAGCGCCCACGGCCACCTCGACGCCGCTGACGCGCTTTTGCAATTGGAAGACAGGGATTTCCTTTGAGAGCGCGGCTTTGTAGTCCTCAAGCACCTCAATCAGGTCCCTGCCCTGGTCGTCCTCGCCTATGAAAAGGAGGCCTTTCATGTTCTGCGCCTCGCCGGAAGGCTTTATCACATACTTGTCCGGGTTGGCCTTGACGTACGCTATTGCGTCGTCGAAATTGTGGAATTCCTTGTATGAAAGTATCGGGACGCCGGCTTTTTTTAGCTCTTCCTGCCCGAAAGACCTGTCGTCCTCCAGCTTGTCTGTGTATGGCGTGCCGCCAATCACTGCCTTGCCCTTTTTCCGCAAGTCCGCGGCAATGGCGCCCTGCCCAAGCACGTCGTCAAACACAATCACGTCCGCCCAGTCCACGTGCTTTTTCCAGTCGTCCACAATCGGGACAAAGCCAGAGCCGACCTCGCGCTGGTCCTCCGACTGGATGTAATATTTCACATTGTGCCCCTCTTTTATGACCTGCCAGGCAATGTCGCCAATCAGGGCGTCAATGGATATGAAAAGGAAATTTTTCTGGTCCATAAACCAATCATTGTTTTTTCAAAGTGTATAAGCATTGCGCAGGTTTGAAAAAAAAGCATGCGAAAAAATGAGAGGGAGACAGTTCCCCCCTACTTGCCGGAATAAACCTGCCACGCGCTCCACAGCGCCGACAGCGTGGCTACGAAGAACGCGCCCTCCAAGAGCAGTTCTGGCACGCCCACAGAGAACAGCTTGGCTGCGTCGTAGAAAACGTAAATCGCGAACGTGAGCGCGAACCCGAGCATGAACTGCTTTTTCCTGTTGAGCGCAGCCATCAGGCATAGGGCGAGGATGGCCGCCTCAAGGACTATTGAAACAAGCTGCAATGCACCCATGAACACACACCCCAAAGCCTATTTTTGGCATAATTCACAAACGCCAGGCACTTGCCCGGAATAATAAAAAGAAAATAAAAAAGGAAGGGAAGGAAATTAACGTTGCGTGCGTTTGGGAAACGCCGCGACCCCTTTACTCTCCCGATTTGATTTCCTTCTCGCGCTTCTCGACAATTGCGTGGTGCGCCATGAGCCTGATGGCGTTCACCCTGATGAAACCCTGCGAGTCCATCTGGTCAAATCCGCCGACCTCGTGCATGGAGCCGAACTTCTTGTCGTAAAGCGATGACGGGGATTCGCGGGCGTGCGTGAACACGTTGCCCTTGTAAATCTCCATTGTCACCTTGCCGTCTATGTACTGCTGACTCTTGTTTATCGCGGCCGTGAGGAAATCCATTTCTGGCGAGAACCAGTAGCCGTTGTAGACAAGCTGGGCGAAAATCGGCGACAGCATGTCCCTGATTTTCATGACCTCGCGGTCCATAGCGATTGCCTCGATGTCCCTGTGCGCGGAGAGGAGGATTGTGCCGCCGGGCGTCTCGTAAAGCCCGCGGGACTTGATGCCCACGTAGCGGTTCTCGACCATGTCCATCCTGCCCACGCCGTTTGCCGCGCCGACCTCGTTTGCATACATGAAAAGCTCGAGCGGGTCGGTCTTGACAGTGCCGTCGTTCTTGTTGAGGATTTTAACTGGCGTGCCGTCCTTGAAATATACCTCTATCCACGTGCTCTTGTCGGGCGCCTTGTGGGGGTCGACAGTCCTCGAATACACGGACGGGTCCGGGATGTGCTCCGGCTCCTCGAGAATTCCCGCCTCGTGGGAAATGTGCATGAGGTTCTCGTCCTCGGAATAGGGCTTTTTCACGGTTGCCTGCACCTGGATGCCGTGCTTTTTGGCATATGCAATCATGTCGTCCCTGCCCTTGAACTCTTTTAGGAAGTCGGACATTTTCCATGGCGCGAGAATCTTGATTTTCGGGTCCAATGCTAGGTATGTGAGCTCGAAGCGGACCTGGTCATTGCCTTTCCCGGTCGCGCCGTGGGACACGTATTTCGCGCCCTCCTGCCTGGCGACTTCTATTTGGTATTTGGCAATCAGCGGACGCGCGACAGATGTGCCAAGAAGGTACCTGCCCTCGTAGACCGCGTTGGCGCGGATTGTCGGGAGGATGTAATCTGTGACGAACTCCTTTTTCAGGTCCTTGACTACGAACTTGGACGCGCCCGTGGCGTACGCCTTCTTCTCGACAGCCTTGAAGTCCTCCTTTTGCCCGATGTCCGCGGAATATGCTATGACATCATAGCCCTTTTCCACGAGCCATTTCAATATTACCGACGTGTCAAGGCCGCCCGAGTATGCCAATACGACTTTTTCCTTTGCCATTTGAAATAACCTCCAAAACCTGAGTAGAATGACTTCCCTGATTGCATTTCAATTGAAACTTATAAAAGCGCTATGTCACAAACATTACAATAATCTGAAATTTTGGAACAAATGATGCACAATGGCAAAATACAACTGCGCGGCGGAAGTAAAAGGCTTCCTTGCCTCCAACCCGACGATAGAACACATGGTAGCCCTGGGGATGGCAAATGACAGCGCAGTGGCGCGGGCCATTGCGAGGGAAGCGGGGCTAAGGGCAGGCTCTATCGGCGCGATAAAGGCAGCGATTTGCAGGTACAAGCGGGAATCGAAAGGCTACGCGTCGCTTGAGAGGAGGGCAATGGAGGTCCTCGGCTCGAGTTCGGTCTCGCTAAGGTCCAATGTCGCTGTGGTGGCGTCGAGAAAGACGCTCGACATACCTGTGATTGTGGTGTCTTCGGGCAGAAGCTACATTACAAGCATAATAGACAGGAAATACCTCTCCCGCGCAAAGAAGGACGCGCTTTCGGTGAACGAGGGGCTCGCGCTCATCACAATCAGCTCGCCGAGGAAAATCAAGGAAACGCCGGGGGTTGTCTGGCTCCTGCTCGAGGTCCTTGCAAGAAACGGCATCAACATAGAGGAGATGAGCTCGTCCGGGAACGATACCATGCTTGTCATGCGAGAGGGTGACTCCGTGCGCGCCATGGACGTGCTTTTCGGGCTCTTGAAGGGAAAACTATAGGGAAACTGATAGATTGATATTTATTGGGCAGGCATTTTGGCATGAATTGGATTGGAAGATTTTGGCATGAAACGGATGGATAGATTTCGGAAATGAGTTGGATTGGCGGGTTTTGGCATGAAAAAGGACAGGCAAAAAAACAAGCATGAGGCAATGGCGCAGGCGCTCGAGTCTATTGAAACCCTCGTGGCGCAGGCAGTGAAAACCGCAAAGAAAGACCCGGAACTTGCAAGGGAGTACGCGCGCATGGCATTTCGGATTGCGCAAAAAAGCAGGTGCGGCCTGCCAGGCTCGTTCCCGCGCGCGATTTGCAAAAAATGCTTTTCGGTGAGGCTGTTCGGCATAAACGCAAAGGCAGTCCCTGACACAAAGACAGGCTCGGTAGTCTACTTATGCTCGTGCGGCGCGAAACAGAGGTTTTTCTACAAGGCGAAGGAGAATGACCTCCTCCCCGGACTAAAGTCCGGGGTATCCCATTGACTTAGAAGTCTCTAAGAGTCCTTTGACCGTCTTGAGC
>JAKALW010000065.1 GCA_021823945.1 Microcaldota archaeon | reverse complement strand
AAACAGTTTTCCAAACTGTTTTAATTCTTATGCTCCCTAATAATTACCTCTTTTCCCTTAATTTAATTCAATTGGAGAAAGGAAGTCATACTCAAACATAGGTGATAAATTGCTGAAAAACTGTTCAACATGTGGCAAGCAGACATCAAGCTATTCGGAATTCCTCTCGCCATTCAGCGAGCAGGGCGTCATAGTCAGGTGCAACCACTGCAGGAAAATCTCCTCGCCGTACACATGCCCGGTGACAGGCCACGTGGGCCCCTAGATTTAGCCTAATTGAGGATTGTTTGACATGGGCAACGTTGCAATCGTCTTGAAAATCATGCCAGAGGACATGGCGGGGTTCGAGAAGCTCAAATCCGACGTGGCCGCCACATTGCATCCGTACAAGATGGCGGAAGAGCCGGTCGCATTCGGCATTGTCGCCATCATGGCGACATTCATTGTCGAGGACGGCGAAGGCGCGTCATCCTCGCTTGAGGAAAAGGCGTCCGCCATCCCGAACGCGAGCGGCGTCGAGACAGTGTCAGTTGACAGGATTTAGTTTCTGCTTTTTCTCAGCATTTTTTCTTTAAACCTTAGCATTGCTTTTTTCGTGGCCTTTTGCTTTCCGCATCATACCCTTTTTGAAACCTCATATCCCTGCCATGTTTAATTGTTTTCCCCTCCCAATACTTAGCGGGAGCTACAACATGATACGCCTGCTTGAGATGGAGAACTGGCGGTCTCACCAACACTCCACATTAGAATTCGCCAAGGGCACCAATTTCCTAGTGGGCATAATGGGCAGCGGGAAAAGTTCCGTGCTTGACGCCATATCTTTCGCGCTTTACGGCACTTTCCCGTCTTTGAAGCGCAGCAAGGTGAGCCTCAAGGACGTGCTTTTTTACGGCTCCAATATGGCGCGCGTCCGCCTGGTTTTCGATTTCGACGGCAATGAGTACACTGTGGTGCGCTCAGTCTCTGCAAAGGGCGCGTCCGAGGACTGCGAGCTTGCGCGCGACGGCAAGCTTGTCGAGAAGGGCCCGCGTGCAGTCACTTCCCGCATCTCAAAAATCCTGGGGGTTGATTTCGAGCTTTTTTCCCGGGCAATTTATTCAGAGCAGAACAGGGTGGATTATTTCCTGTCATTGGACCCCAAAAAGCGCAAAGTCGAGATTGACGAGTTGCTCGGGCTCGACAGGTTCGAGACAGCCCGTGCCGGCATGACCACCGTGGCAAACAGGCTTGCGGACCACAAGCGCGCGCTTGCCGAGAATTTTTCCGAAGACGAGCTGGCAAAGGCGAATTCCCTGCTTTCCGAGTCAAGGGAGCAGTTCGCCCAGATTTCAGGCCAGATTTCAAAAACCCAGGACGAGCTTGAGGCATACTCGGCGCGGCAAAAACAGGCGCGCGCAGAGTATGACAAGCTCGCGGCTCTCAAGGCTGAGCACGAGCGCATGTCCCTCTCCCTTTCCAATTACGACGGCGAAATGAAGGCCCTTTCAAAAATAGCGCAGGACATCGAGGCAATCTCCGTGTCCCAGGCGCATTCCCGGCTGAAATCCGAGATTGAATCGCAAAACAAGTTGTTGTCCCAGCAGAAAAACCAGATTGGCTCCCTTGAGCGCGACATATCATTGTCAAATGCCAAGCTTGGCTTTTTGAGGGCAACATTCGGCAGGCTTGAGCATCTCAGGATAGAGGCCGCCAGGAAAAAGGCGGAGCTCGCAGAGGCGAAAAAGCCAATAGGCGGGCGCACGCTTGAATCGGAAATCGAGCGCCTGACCCGCGCCCACGAGGACGCGCTTGTGTCTATTACAGTCCTGAAATCGCAAAAGGAAGAGGCGCTTGGCGCGCTTGGCGCAATGAAGGCCGGAGGCAAGGCTGCAAAATGCCCTGTATGCTCCAAGCCCCTTGTGGGCGGGGAACTCGAGCACCTGAAATCCGAAAAGGAGCGCGTGTCCAGGGAATGCGACATCAAATCCCGCGAGGCAGAGGCTCTTGCAAGGTCGGAGCTTTCCGCGCTCCAGTCCCTGCAGGGCAGGCAGAGGATGGCGCTCGCGCTTGAGCAGACAGTGTCCCAGCTAGAGTCGGAAATGGCGAAAATCCAGGAACCTGCGCCCATAATTGCTTCCGAATCCTCGCTGCTTGAATTCAAGATGCTCCAAAAAAACGAATTGTCCCTCAAATCAGAGGCAATATCGCGCGAACTTGCGACAAAATCCGGCGACAGTGCGCGGATGCAGTCCCAGCTTGACGCGCTTGACAAGCTTGGAAGGATTCGCGCGGCAGCGGCAGACCTGAAGCAAAGCCTTGCAGGGCTTGGGTTTTCACAGGCCGCCTATGACGCTTCGAGGAATTCGCTTGAATCCGCCAAGGTCGAGATTGCGCGCCTTGAGTCGGGGCTCTCCGGGCTTGCAAAGGCGCGCGTGGCAATGGAACAGTCCCTGGCCAATGCGGGGCTCGAAGTTGAAAGGCTTGGCAAGGTGAAGAAATCCATATCCGACATGGATTACAGGATTGACCAGGCGGCTATCCTAAAAAACGCGATTGCGACGACACAGCTTGCCGTGAGGAACGAGTACATGGGCGCAGTCAACATGGCGCTTGAGGAAATCTGGCAGATTGTCTATCCTTACGGCGACATGAAAAAAGCCAGGCTGTCAGTTGATGAAAAGGATTACTTTTTCGAGGTCTATGACACGCAGTGGAGAAGCCTTGACACTGTGGCCTCGGGCGGCGAGCGCGCGTGCCTTGCCCTATCCTTGAGGATTGCCTTTGCCACTGTCCTCACCCCTAACCTCTCATGGCTCATACTCGACGAGCCGACGCACAACCTCGATTCGGACGCAGTGAGAACTTTGTCGCAGGCATTGTCGGAAAAAATCCCGGCGCTTGTGGAGCAGGTGTTCGTAATCACGCACGACACCGCGCTTGTGGATTATGGCGCCGGGAAGGTCTACAACCTGCACCGCGACAAGGAAAAGAACAATCCTACGACTGTTTCCGCCCAGTGATGCTTTGGCAGTTTGCGCTCATGCAGATAACCTATTTTGGAGCGAGGGCTAAGAGCAAAGTTGGCATGGCAAAAGCCAAAGCTTGCGCTGGGACATATTGTTTCTATCCTAAAAATTAGCCGCGACGCTGCTTCGTCAACTAAAAGCGTCACTGCTTCTTCTGGAGGTGGAGCATTGCGAGCACGCCGCTGTAGCGCGTGACTTTCTGCATCACAAGCCCTGCAAGCGTAGCCTCTGAGTAGGACTTGATTGCGTACTTGTGCTTCTTGTCGAACATGACAGAGGAATATATGTCCCTGTCAATTTTCGAGTATGCCAGCGGGTCTGAGAAATACCTGTCAATGTCGTCCTTGTTTTTCTTGGCTGATATGTAATTTGAGACAAGGCGCGGCATTTCTTCCATCTGAGCAAGGTTTTCCCTGGCAAGGCTGGCAAGGACGTAGATGAACTCGCCAACCGCGCTTTCGCCTTTCTTTACAAAAGTGAGGCTCCTTATGTCGGTAAGGCACGCGCCCTTTGCAGTGAATGCCACTGTGCCAGGGTTGAAACTGCCAAGCAGCGCGCCACTCCCGTGCAGCTTTGATATTTTTTGTATCAGCACGCTTGCGGCGTAAGGGTTGTGGAATGGCGACATGTCGTATTTTTTTATGAGCCCCATCGGGAGTTCAGGGGACTTGATTATCAGGTATGCGTTGCCTTCGTCCGCATTGGCAATCCCGACCACTGGCGGGAGCCCTTCTCCGAGCAGGTGGGCGTTTTTCGCAAGCATTATCGCGTTTTCCTTTGGCGTGACCCTGCCAATTATCTTGTCATTGCCCATGCTTGCGACAATTGTGCGCTCTCCTGTGTCTGACTCGTGACCTTCTATTACTGTGAATGAGTATTTTTTTGGCTTTGAGCGCGGGGAGCTGACCTTCCTTACTGAAAGCACCATCTTTGCGCGCTTTTTGGCTGGCTGCGCCCTTTTTTCCACTGACTTGGCCGCCACTTTCTTTGCCGCGCGCACAGTTTCCTGCGCATTTTCAGCAAGCGTAACGTTCGCCAGTTCCTCTATTATGGTTGCTGGGGCTTGTATTTTGCCAGTCTTGGAAATTCTGGTTTCCTCTAATAGCATGCCAAGGAATCCGTTAGCCTTCTGGCTATTGGTTGGTTTTTCTACTAAAGGTCCCATAATCCCACTTGCTGTATTTTTCTTGCTTCTTTAAGGCTTAAATAGGCTCGTAACTCTGTATAAAAATGTGCATCTGCGGCTAATTATATTCTTCTATATGTTTTTTATATCTGATTGTTTTTGCCCAAATTAAATTTTTTTCAAGCTTTTACATCTCTGTAATCCTTTGCCGCCATGTCGGGGAGTATGGAATTCATCACAGCTCCGCAACCCATCTCGAATCCCGCCCATGTCGCAAGCCTTGGCATGATGCGCACGCTCATCCTAAATCCCCTTGCGCCCTTTGGCGCCATAATGTAGGCAATATTGTATGGCGCGAACGTGGTTATTTTGTCAAGCCTTGACAATGCGGCGAGCATGGCGTCGGCGAGGTTTTCAATCTCTCTGCCTTGCATGCTGTCTAGCCCGCCAATCAGTTTTTTTGGCACGACCCATGCCTCGTAATGGAACTGCGACGTTTCGGGGCAGAAGCACGCAAAGCCGCCGTTTTCATAGAATATATTTTCCTTTTGCTTCAGGTTCAGGGCAATTTCCTTCGCATGGCTTTTGGAATATTTTTTCATCTGGCTTGGGACAAATGGCAATGACACAATCTGCGAATGCGTGTGCTCGAGCGACGCGCCCGCGTCCCTGCCCTCGTTCTTGAAAACAATCGTGTATTTGATTTTCGGGTCCTTCATGTGCGCAGCCATCCTGCGCCCGGCAAGCTTCAGGAATTCCACCCACGAATCAAGCCCGATTTCAGAAACGGACAAGTCGTGCCTGGGGGTTTCAAGCATTATCTCGTGGTATCCGTACGCGCGCGCCCATTGCGGCCGCACTGACGGGAACTTGTTTTCAAAACACCTGGTTTTCCAGTACGCGCTTTTCCCGCCCCGAGCAATTTTCTGGTTGTTGCCTGCTGGCACGTGCTCTATTTCGGGCGGCGTCTTCGCCTCGTTGCCTGGGCAGAAGAAGCAGTCCTGCGGATTCTGCGTCTTAATGTACCTGACTTTTGAAAAATCATGGGGCCGCGCTGCCCTCTCGGCAGTGAACACCACTTCCCTGCCAAGCGTGTCAATGGCTATCCTGTGGCCTGGCTTTTCCTTCGCGTTTTTGGGACTCATAGGTATGCCTCCACGTCGGTTGCGCGTTTTTTCTTGCCTTCCTCGAACTTGAGCGCCAGGCCTGTCAGGAAACCAGAGGGTTTCGGGGGCTGTGTTTTGCGCGCGCGGATTTTCAAAAATGTCGGGAAATTGACAGCCTCGCCGACCAGGATGGCGTCGCCCGTCCTCAAAGTTGTGATTGACTTGAGCATGCTCTCGTCAATGCCCTCGCACGAGGTGCCTATGTGCCCCAGGTCGTTCGGGTTTGTCACGCGCAGGATTATGTTCGAGTTGCACTGGGACAGGGCCGTGACCGACATGTGCACCGGGCGCTGCGATATGAGGCACAGGCAGCAGCCGAATTTCCTGCCTTCGCGCGCGATTTTCTCGACTGACGCCTTTGCGACCGCAGTCCCCTTCCTTGCCTTCTCAGGCGCGAAATTGTGCGCCTCCTCAATCATGATGAGCGTCGGCGGGAGTTTTTTCGCCTTGACGAAATTGAATATCCTTGACGTGTAGAACTGGACAATCATCTGCCTTTTTTTCTCCGAAGTAATTTTGGACATGTCAAAGACGTTGAGCACGCCGGGCTTTGAGAAGTCCTGCATTTTCGGGCTGCCCTCGCCTGAAATGATGTTCATCCTGTCAAGGCTCTGGAGGTATGGCACAAGCGCGTCCTTGATGTTCGGCTTCGCATTGCCGGCAATGATGTTCCTTACCAGGTCCTTGAGCCCGCCCTCGGATTTCTGCACTGCCGCGAGGTTCTCGGACAATGTCATTATGCCCTTTGACGTCATTTCGGGATACCATTTGTGGATTAGCGTGGCGCGCAGGCTGGCAAACGGGATTTTCACTTCCTCGCCATTGACAATGCGCACCTGCTTTGCGAAATCCCCGTGCGCGAATGACGCGTATTCGCCGTGCAGGTCAAAAACTACCAGCCCCATCCTGCCAAGTTCCTGCGGGCGCAAGAGCATTTCCTCAATCAGCACTGCCGCAAGATGGGATTTTCCCGCGCCGGACATCGCAAGTATCGCAAGGTGCTTGCCGAAAAGCCTGTCCATGTCTATGCGCGCGGCTGTCTGGGAATTGGCAAGCGCGCCTATCTCAAGCCCATCCTTCACAAAGCCAAGAAACCTTTCAAGCTCTGCCTCTTCCGGGACGAAGACCTCGCTTCCGGGGGACACAGGGAAGTCAGACCTGTAAATCCCTTTCTCGCCAAGCACGCCAAGGACCTTTGCCATCGCGGTCGCGTATTCCCAGTCCTTTGCTGGAAGCGCGCTTGTGAGGTCGGAGTTTATCGAGAAGTCGGAGACTCCCTCCATTTTCTCGTAATACCTGTTTGAGGACGCTATCTCGACAACCATGCCTATCAGCCTGCCCGACGGCGCATTGACGCAAACGTACTGGTTCTTCTTTACGTCGCCTTTCACGAGGAACGGGAAATAAAGCGTGTTTGGCAGGTTGATGCCGCTTGCTGCTATCCCGACAGGTTCGATTTTCAATGGCATGTTATCACAAAGCATTCCAGATC
>JAKALW010000064.1 GCA_021823945.1 Microcaldota archaeon | reverse complement strand
GAACTCCTGGCGGAGGGCGAGCGCAGGGCTTTTTCAAGGATAACAAAGGAATTTTCCGATGAGCAGAAGGAAGAGATAGCCCACGCTGTCGCGCTTGGAGCCATAAGGTTTGCTTTCCTGCGCGTGTCCCCCGACAAGAAAATAGTTTTCGACTGGGACAAGGCATTGTCAATGGAGGGTGACAGCGCGCCTTACGCCATGTACTGCATTGCACGGGCGAAAAGCATCATGTCGAAACAGGGGATAGCGCCGGGAAGCCAATTGCAGGAATTAAACCCCGTCTCGGCCTACCAGCTTACAGCGCAGGAGCGCGAGCTTGGCAGGCTCGTGATGCTTTTCGAGAAATGCGCTTATGAATCGGCAAAGGGTCTCAAGCCGCATTCAATGGCCGAATACGCAATCGACCTTTCAGCGTCGTTCAACAGGTTCTACGCGTCAAGCAGGATAGCGGGGACGTCTGGCGAGGAGCTTGCCGCGAGAGTGGCGCTTTTGAGGGGCGCGCAGGCAGCGCTTGAAAAGTCGCTTGGGCTTTTGGGAATCCCGGTGCTTGACGAGATGTAGTTTCCGCCTGCGCGCGATAATACCAATAAAAATCATTCTTACGATAAATATTATGTTAATGTATTGCGGGCCCGTGGCGCAGCCTGGATAGCGCGGCAGCCTTCTATGCAATGATTGTGGGAAACCGGAACAGATTGGGCCAATATGCGTGTTTGACTCCGAGCATGAACCTTGCGGGTTTGGCATGTCTATATTATTGTGCGCAACTCTGCAATATGTTGTCCCGCCGTGCGAACGCGAGCTGAAGGTCGTGGGTTCAAATCCCACCGGGCCCGTTTAAATATCCCTGGCTGAAAGGCTGATAACAAGGGTTTAGCCAGCTTACATAATTGAAACTGAAAAAATAATATTGATTGACCGATGCAAACATGTGCTTTGGCGTTTTCCCATTTAGGGCGAGCCCTGGAGCCGTTAGCGCAGTCATTTCCAGGTTGTGTGGTGATTCTCATGCCGGTTGAAGAGCAAAAAGTAGGCGAATTGGTATCAATGATGGACAATGTCATAGACGATTCGTCCGTGCCGAAAAACATACGCAAGGCAGTCACTGAGGCCCGTGACAGGCTCAAGTCCACAGGCGACGTCAAGGTGCGCCTGTCGTCCGCGATATATTCAATCGAGGCAATCTCCGAGGACATCAACATGCCCATGCATGCCAGGACCCAGATTTGGACAATCTTTTCCGCGCTGGAGGCGGCTGCGCAGGTGGACTAGGCATGGCAGAAGCCGAACTTGAGAGGCTTCATTCCCTGGGAGTCCGGCTAACCCCCCAAGCGTCAGAGTACTTGAAATCTTATTCTGGCGGCATGGACATTGTCCTTCCGCTTTCCATGCTTGGGAAATTCGTTGTTTCCTTAGAGGACGTCTTGTCCATAGTTACAAACGACAAAATCCCTTCCCCCTCCGTGGAAGTGAGGCGAAGCCCCGATTACACGCCTTACGCAGCCCAGATAGAGCCTAACCTGCGCTTTTACGAGGACACGGACATTACCGGCAAGTCCAGGTGCACGGGCTCCGTGGAGGATTTCCTCAGCTATTTCCGCGCGCGCCTTGACAGGTTCAAGGTTCTCTTCAAGCAGAGGGCGACTTCTTACCCTACAATCGACTTGTCAAACATCAAGCCAAACGACGGCAAAAACGTGCGCATTGTCGCGCTTGTCAATGAAAGGGGCCTGACTAAGAACGGGCACATCAGGATGGTGCTTGAGGACGAGTGGGGGACTTTCCCCGTCATATTCACTAAGAAGAATGTCCAGGCATTTGAAAAGGCGAACGGCGTGCTTGTGGACGAGGCAATAGCTGTCGAGGGCAAAATCTCGGGCGACTGCATGTTCGCATCCAACATGGAATGGCTGGACCTGCCGTATTCCCGGGAGCAGAAGCGCACGGAGCGCGACGTCGGGATACTTTATATCTCGGACATACACTTTGGCAGCAGGTTTTTCATGGACAAGAGCTTTGCCAAGATGGTTTCCTGGCTCAAAGGCAGGGAAGGCAACAGCGAGCTTGCGGGAAAAATAAAGTACATAATGGTCTGCGGGGACATAGTGGACGGGATTGGCGTCTACCCCGGGCAGGAAAAGGAGCTTGTAATACAGGACATTTTCAAGCAGTACGAGCAGTTCGACGCTTTCGTGGAAGGGGTGCCTGATTACATCGAGATAATAGCCGCGCCGGGGAACCACGATGCAGTCAGGCGCGCCGACCCGCAGCCCGCGATATCGAAGTCAATGGTGAAATCCCGCGCGCGCCTTGTTGGCAGCCCCACGTGGATTGACGTCGAGGGATTGAAGCACCTCATGTACCACGGCACTTCCCTTGACTCGATAATCGCATCTGTCCCAAACATGTCAAACGGCTATTCCTCGCCTGAGCATCCCATGATAGAGACTCTCAAGCGCAGGCATTTGTCCGCCGCCTATGGCGAGACCGGGAACACAATGGTCCCGGAAAAAAAGGATTACATGATAATCGAGAACGAACCGGACGTGCTGCACATGGGGCACGTGCACAAGAACGCGGTCGCAAAATACAGGGGCACTGTGGTGATAAATTCCGGCACATTCCAGTCGCGCACTGATTTCCAGGTGCGGATGGGGCACGTCCCAAGCCCGTCCATAGTGACTGTCTACGAGCCAAACAAGCTGAAAGTGTCGCACGTTGATTTCTCCGGGTTCCAAAAATGATCGTGAGCAGTGTGGAAAATCCAGGGTGAAATCCAGGAAAAGGCATGAAAGCGCAAATCGGAAAAATTCTGGAAGGGCTTTGAAAAATGGTGGAGGCATCACCTGAAATGCAGGCATATTTCGACACGCTTCGTGTTGGCCTAGACAGCGCCATGTCCGTTGCCAAGTCGGCGCGCATGCGCGGGTTTGACCCGTCTCCAAACGTGGAAATCACTCCGGCAACGGATGTCGCGGGCAGGGTCGAGGGATTGTTGGGCCCGCCCGGAATCGCAAAAATCATACGCGGGCTTGAGGAAACCGGGATGCCGCGCGACATGATTGCATTTGAGATTGTCAAGAAAATAGTCGCGGGCGAGGTCATACAGAAGCCGATTGAAAGCCTGATAGACATTGCGGTCAGGGTCGGGGTGGGCATACTCACTGAGGGCGTGCTTGTGGCGCCTACCGAAGGCATATCCAAAATCATAGTCAGGAAGGACGCTGACGGCTCGAAATACCTCGCGATATATTTCTCCGGCCCCATCAGGTCCGCAGGCGGCACCGTTGCCGCGCAGGCTGTAGTGCTTGCGGACGTGGCGCGCAGGCAGGCCAACATCCCTGATTACAAGCCCACGGAAGACGAGGTCAAAAGGTATGAGGAGGAAGTGGCGCTGTATGACGACAAATGCCATCACCTCCAATACCGCCCTTCTGCCGAGGATGTCAGGACAATCGTATTGAACTGCCCAGTCTGCGTGGACGGCGACCCTACCGAGGAAATCGAGATTGCGGTTAAGCGCAACCTGCCGCGCGTCGAGACCAACCGGGTCAGGGGCGGCATTGCGCTTGTCATTTGCGAGGGAATTGCGCAAAAGAGCGCCAAGGTCCTCAAATACACCCGGAAAATCAAGCTCGACTGGAACTGGCTCGAATCCATTATCAAGGTCTCTAAAAAGGATTCCTCCGGAGAGCTCAAGCCGTTGTGGGGCTATCTTGACGAAATGGTCGCGGGCAGGCCGGTATTTTCCTATCCCTCGCGCAAAGGCGGCTTCAGGCTCAGGTATGGCAGGACCAGGGCAAGCGGCATCATGGGCAAGGCAATACACCCGGCTACCATGTCCTTGCTTGACGATTTCATAGCAATAGGCACGCAGCTGAAAGTCGAGAGGCCCGGGAAAGGCTGCATTGTGGTGCCGTGCGACACTATCGACCCGCCGGTCGTCAGGCTCCTGGGCGGCGACGTGGTCAAGGTTAGGTCGTCAAAGCAGGCGCAGGAGCTCAAGGGCAAAGTGGAGTGCGTACTTTTCCTTGGCGACATGCTCGTGACGCTCGGGGATTTCCTTAAATCAAACCATCCTTTGGTCAAGCCCGCATGGTGCCCCGAGTATTTCGGCGCGCTTTGCAAGAAGCACGGAAGCGAGGTGAAGCAGTTCGCGGCATTTGAGGAGGCGTACAAGTTCTCAAAGGACACGGGCATCCCGCTCCATCCGGATTACACTTTCAATTACACTGACATTGACCGCGATGCGCTTTTGGAGCTTGCCCAATGGCTTGCCACTGGCAGGTTCGAGTATGAAATCCTAAGCTTGTTCAAGCCGAAAAGGTTCGTGGTCGAGGCGTCACCTGCGAAAAAGCACCTCGAAAACATATATTGCGAGCATAAAGTCGAGAAGGGAAACATAGTCATTGCGCCGGATGACGCTGTAGCAATCCTGGCCACGCTTGGGATATTCAAGTCCGTGCTTGCCCAGGCGGCCCAGCCCGACATAGGGGACTTCAAGGAATCCCTTGACCTTCTGCCCAGGGAGGGGTTCGACATGCTCGCTTTTTTCAAGTCCAGGTCAGGCATCGAGATAAAGGCCAAGTCGCCAACCTACATAGGTTCGAGGATGGCGCGGCCTGAGAAGGCGAAGGCGCGCGACATGAAAATTCGCGTCCACGTGCTTTTCCCCATCGGGCATTTTGAAAGGAACAGGAACATCCTAAACCTCTACGAGAAAATGCGCACTGCCACTGGCAGGGAAGGGAAAGGCATTGAAGTCGAGGTGGCGCACCTTGTCTGCCCGTCGTGCCAGATGCCGTCCCTTTACAATACGTGCCCGTCTTGCAATGTGCGGACTGCCAACCTGGCGTATTGCTCCCACTGCGGCATTTTCACAAAAAGCACCGAGTGCCCGAAGTGCCTGAAGCCGGTGTCGTTCGGGACAAAAAAAATCATCAATCTCGTGGATTCTTTCGAGCTTGCGAGAAAGCGCGTTGATTCGAGTTCAGCTGCCTTTGCGCCATCGTCCCTTGCGGGCGCGGAATTGAAAAAGGCGGGCTTTGAAATCAAGGGAGTCCAGGGGCTCATTTCAAAGGGCAAGATACCCGAGCCGCTTGAAAAGGGCATACTGCGCGCGAAGCACGGCGTCGCCATATTCAGGGACGGGACGTGCAGGTTCGACGCCACCGATGTGCCCCTGACGCATTTTATTCCCCGTGAGGTCGGAATCACAGTGCCGCAGGCGCAAGGGCTTGGCTATGTCCATGACTATCTCGGGAAGCCATTGGAATCGGAGGACCAGATAATCGAGCTAAAGCCGCAGGACATAATACTCGCACAAAACGGCGTTGAATTCTTCATGAAAGTGGCTAATTTCGTTGATGACGAGCTTGTTTCCCTCTATGGCCTGCCGCCGTATTACAATGTCAAGGAGAGGGCGGATTTGATTGGCAAGCTGACTATCGGGCTTTCTCCGCACACGTCCGCGGGCGTCCTGTCAAGGATTGTCGGGTTCACAGAGGCCCACGTGGGCTTCGCGCATCCGTATTTCCACACGGCAAAAAGGCGCAATTGCGACGGGGACGAGGATTCGTTGTCCCTGCTTTTGGACTCGCTTATCAATTTCTCAAAGGAATTCGTGCCCGCCACAAGGGGAGGCACAATGGACGCGCCCCTGGTCATGACCACCATACTCGATCCTAGCGAGGTGGACGACGAGGTACATTCAATGGAAATAGCGCAGAGCTATGACTCTGCGTTTTTCGATGCGTGCGAGCGCGGCGCGGCGCCATCCGAGGCTACAGTCCCTCTTGTGAAGAACACGCTTGGCAAGCCTGCCCAGTACGAAGGGTTGTTCTTCACGCACCACCAGTCAAGGATTGACGATGGCGTGATTTCCACCTCCTACATAAGGTTCAAGGACATGGAGAAGAAAGTGATGGCACAGATGGAGCTTGAATGCAAAATCAGGGCAGTCGACCCGTCGGACGTGGCAGGCAGGGTATTGAACTCGCATTTCCTGCCAGACATATACGGCAACCTGCGCAAGTTCTCGCACCAGAGTTTCCGCTGCATTGGATGCAATTTCGCGTACAGGCGCGTCCCGATGATTGGCAAGTGCCCGCGCTGCGGCGGCAAGCTAATCCTTACAATCCACAAGGGAGGCATTGAAAAATACCTTGAGCTTTCGCTCAAGATTGCAAAGGAATACGGCCTGCCGGATTATGTCAGGCAGAGGCTCGAGCTTGTCAAAAAGGACCTGGAATCCATTTTTGTCGACGAGAAGTCAAAACAGTTCGGCTTGTCCGACTTCATGTAGGACAAACCGCAGGGGGGTTGCACCCCCCTTCAGTTTTTCCTGGAATTCCTGATTCCCCCCGCGAAGTGAGTATAATTCGTGAAATTACTCAATTAGTTACCTTTTTCTAGAATTAAATGTCAAAAGGTCCCTTTTTCTTTTTGGTTCCAAATCCATTTGCCCTTGAGAAATCAGGATGTTTTACAACTGGATTCAAGTTAGGAGTTTTTGGTATGTGAGAATTCAAATCCTTTAATGGATCTCCGGCTCTATATGGACTACCAGTTCCAAGTGGACCATTATCGCCCAATACGTTATTTACTGGATTCACATTTCCCGGGGGTTTAATCCCAGTTCTAATAATTTCTGTTGGATTCATTTTTGCGCTATTATTTCCCATTCCCTGTTTTATTTCTGTCTTTATCTTTTCTGTTTCAGCCACTTCTTTTGTTGTAAGATTAAAATCATATTTCCTTATATTCACTATTCTTTTACAATCGTCACATAATCCTGACCCAAATGTATGGGTGAGAAAATCAAAAATTCCATTCACTTTCCCCATACTCTTTTTGCATCTTGCGCATGTTTTTCCAATTGCCATTTCTATCACAGTTT